>CAMCHA010000018.1 GCA_945874515.1 Asaia bogorensis | reverse complement strand
AGCCGGATGGAATTATTGGTCACCTCCGCGCTCATTGGCCCCAAGCGGAAGGAACAGATCACGCCACCCACGCCAGTTGCTTCAATTTCCGCCATGCGGGCGGCGACAGTCGCCGGCGCGCCGCAAACCAGCGCATGCTCCGGATTGGTGCGCGCGGGGGGCGCGGTTTCCTTTTTCATGATCACGCCCTGTTCGGCGTAGATCTTCTCTCGCATGGCCTTGCGCTGCGCCTGCATAGCCTCAAAGGCCGGGATCGCGATGCGGCGCGCTTCCTCATCTGTTTCCGCCACCACCGCATTGCGCCAGACCCAGCTTTCATCAAGGCAATGCGCGATATGCGCGGCGTCAAACCCTGCTTCCGTGAGCGTGGCGCGATAGGCTGCCAGGCGCTTTTGCGTGACCTCCAGCGATTGCACATTCATCAGAAAAGGCAGGCCACGCCGCGCCAGATGCAGCGCGCCATCTTCGGATGATGCGGCACGGATCACGTAAGGGTGCGGCTTGGTGAAGGGCTCGGGCCGCAGCCGCGGCACATTCAATTCCCAGAACTTGCCCTTATGCTGAAAACCATTCGGGCTGGTCCAGGCCTGCAGCATAATGCCCTCGGCTTCCTCATAGCGTTCCAAAGCTTCTTCCGCCGGGATGCCATAGCCCTGGTATTCATAGACGTTATAGGCAGTGCCGCGCCCAAGCCCGACAATCACGCGCCCGCCGGAAAGATTGTCCAAAAGCGACATTTGTTCCGCGAGCCGCATCGGGTGATGCAGCGAAACCTGCGCCACCGCGAAGCCAACCTTGATTCGCTTGGTCGCTGACAGCACGGCAGCCGCGAAAGTCACCGGGTCCACATAGGCGCAATTGCCATCAAAGTGATGTTCGGCAAGCCAGAGCACTTCTACGCCAAGCTCATCACACAGCTTGGCTTCCGCGATGCTTTCCGCGATGACGCGATGATCACCGGAAGGCTCACGGCTTTCGGGGAAGAGGAAATTGCTGAAGCGCAGCATGGCGGTCTCCACGGCGTGAATAACCCCAAGGTTAGATCAAGCCCAGCAATGCGCAAGTTTTTTCCTTGCCCGCACTCACCAGCCGGGCTGTAATTTGCGTGAATGAGGGAGGCTTCGGCATGATCGGCAGGCGCGCAATGCTGGCGGTGGGGTTGGCGGCACCCGCCATCAAGGCTCAAGCACAGGAACGGCCAATCCAGATCATGGTGGGCTTCACGCCGGGCGGGAATATAGATCTGGCTGCACGCATGGCTGCGCCCTTTCTTGAAAAACATTTGGGCGGGCAGCAGATCATTGTCGTCAATCGCCCAGGCGCCGGCGGCATGATCATGTTGAATGAGGTCTCGGCCGCCGCACCTGATGGCCGCATCGCCGCGCTGGTTTCGCTCCCCGCGCTGGTCACCGCGCTTTATGACAATACGCCGCGCTATCGCGTGGAAAGCTTCGCCTATGTCGGGCTTTTGACTGATGAGCCCTATACCATCTTCGTCGCCCCCAATTCGCCCTATCGCAGCCTGACCGATCTGCTTGAGGCCGCACGCGCCAAGCCCGAGGAAATCACCATGGCCGGTGCCGGCATTGGCAGTGCGCCGCATCTGGCGCTGATGCAATTGGAAAATGCTTCGGGCGCGCGCTTCACCTGGCTGCCCACCACCGGCGCCGGTCAGGCCATGCAATTGGTCCAGGGCGGGCATGTGGTGGGGTCCATTTCCACCGTCAGCCTGACCGTGCGCGCGCATCTGCAAGGCAGCCTTCGTGTGCTGGCGCTCATGGAAAAGCAGCGCTGGGACAAGGCGGGCGATTTGCCGACGGTCGCTGAAGCCGGCTTCCCGCTGGCAGCCGGTTCAGCGCGCGGCTTTGCCCTGCCAGCCGCGACCCCGGAACCCATCCTGGCGCGCTGGGAAGAAGCCGTCCGCCGCACGGCGGAAGACCCCGATTTCCGCGCCATCGCGGAGAGGGATTTCCTGATCGTGCGCCACATGAACCGCGCCACAATGCGCGGCTTTGTTGATGAGCAATACGCCGCCTATGGCGATATGTGGCGGCGTACGCCCTGGAAGAAGTAGCGCAGCTAATCAGCCGCGCCACATCCCCCCACCATCCACATCCACCACCGTACCATTCACATAAACGCCACGCGGGCTTGCCAGGAACACTGCCAGATCAGCGATTTCGCCTGATTCGATTGGGCGGTTGAAGGGCAGGCCGGTGATGGTTTCCGCCCAACGCTCCTCATCGCCGAATTTCAGCTTCGCATTGACGCGCGCCTGGGTGATCATGCGATCGGTCTTGGTCACCGCTGGGTTGATGCCGACAACCTTCACGCCATTGGCCTGCGTTGCCGCGCCCAAAGCCTGGGTGAAGGCAATCAAGGATGCATTGCCCGCGCCGCCGCAAATATAGCCGGCCTTGGGTGAACGCCCGGCCATGCCGATGATGTTCACCACCGCGCCGGCCTTCCGCGCTTCCATCGCTGGCAGATAGAGCTGGCACAGATGAATATAGCCAAACACCTTCAGGCTCCAGGCTTCCTGCCAACGCTGGATGGAAATATCCTGCAAGCGCCCGGATGGAATGGCGCCGGCATTATTCACCAGCACATCAATATCCGGAAAAGCCGCATGTAGCCTTTCGCGTTCCTCGACCCGCGAAAGATCAGCGGCGAGGGTTTCAACCCGCACCTGCGCCAAAGCGCGCACCTTATCCGCGGCAGTGGCAAGTGCCGCCGCATCACGCGCTGTCAGCACCACATCGCAGCCTTCCCGCGCGAAGGCTTCCGCGCAAGCAAGGCCAATGCCTTTTGATCCACCCGTGACAAGCACACGCTTGCCGGCAAGTTGCATATCCATGTTCACACCACCAATTCAATGAGGAAGGGGCCCGGACGGGCAAAGCTTTGGCTCATCAGATCCGCGACCTGATCAAGCGTGGTCGCCTGCGCGGCTTCCACGCCCATGCCTTCGGCCAGTTTTACCCAGCCGATATCAGGATTGCTAAGATCCATCATATCCATCGCGGTGCGGCCCGGATTGGCGCCGACATTGCGGTATTCGCCAAGCAGGATTGCGTATTTGCGATTGGAAATGATCACCGTGGTCACCGATAGCTTTTCGCGCGCCTGAGTCCAAAGCGATTGCAAGGTATACATTGCTGAACCATCGGCCTGCATATTGATCACGCGCCGGCCACCGCCACCAACGGCGGCGCCCGTCGCCAAAGGCATGCCGCAGCCAATGGCGCCACCCGTGATCTGCAACCAATCATGCGGCGCCGCGTTATGGGTTTCCGGGAAGAAGCCTCGGCCATAAGAAACGCTTTCATCCGCAATGATCGCACCTTCCGGCATCAGCGCACCCAACACGCGCGCAAGCCCTTCCGGCGAGGGTGCGCCGCGCGCCACTTCGGGGCGCGGGCCGCGATCAGGAATGGCGATGGCAGGCGCGTTCAATTCTGCCGCCAGCGCGGCCAAAGCCACTTCGGCATTCTGTTCATAGCGCGTCAGCACATGCACTTCGGCATTCGGCGGGTAATGCAGCGAAGGCTTGTCCGGATAGCCGAAGAAGCCGACCGGCGCCTTGGCATTCACCAGGATCAGATGCTCCACCCATTTCAGCGCATCCACCGCCTGGTCCACAAAATAGGGCACGCGTTCCAACGCGATGCGCCCACGGCCACGCTGGGTGCGGCTGTTTGAGCCCTCCGCCAACAGCCGCGCGCCGGTTGCCTCAGCAATGCGATAGGCGTGCAACTGCGCGCCTTCGCGCAGGCTCGGCCCGCCCAGTAGGATCAGCACATTCTTCTTCTCACGCAGGATGCGCGCGGCATTGCGGATGGCATGCGGGTCTGCTTCCGGCACGGTGGGTACCGGCAGGGCTGCCGCCACCACGCCGCCATCATTCCAGGCGGTATCGGCGGGCAGGATCAGGGTCGCGATCTGGCCTGGCGATGTGCGCGCCGCTTGCACGGCAACGGCCGCATCGGCGCCCACCTTGGTTGAATCGGTCGAAGTGCGCACCCAGGCGGAAACGCCACGCGCGAAGCCTTCGGTATCGGCAGTCAGCGGCGCGTCATAGGGGCGGTGATAGGTGGCGTGATCGCCTGTGATATTCACAATGCCGGACCGTGCCCGACGCGCATTATGCAGATTGGCCAAGCCATTTGCCAAACCAGGCCCGCAATGCAGCAAGGTGCAGGCCGGCTTTTCCGCCATGCGCCAATAGCCATCCGCCATCCCGGTCACGACATTTTCCTGCAGGCCCAAAACGCAGCGCATGCCTGGAATCCGGTCCAAGGCTGCGACGAAATGCATCTCACTCGTGCCGGGGTTGGAGAAACACACATCCACCCCACTACCTATGAGTGTATGGACCAGGCTTTCCGCACCATTCATTGCTGACTCTCCACTTGGCGTTATGGGGCGTAGCCTGCGCCGAGGGGCGGCTTCGGGCAAGATGCGGGGCTTGCCTTGCGGTAATTTCGCCGTAATTTAGACTCCAGAAACACAAAGCGGTGATGAAAAGCCGCCTCTGGGGGAGCTTTCCGGTCATGCCTCGTTTGGCCGTTGCCTTTTTCGCATCGGGCTTTGCCGCGCTGCTGTGTCAGATTGTCTGGCAGCGGATGCTTGGCATTTTCGCCGGCTCAGACACGATTTCTGCCGCGCTGGTGGTTGGCGCTTTTCTCGCCGGGCTTGGGATTGGTTCGATCATTGGTGCGAAGATTGCGGACCGCATCACCCCGGCGCGCGCACTGATTGGCTTTGCCATCGCGGAAACCGGCGTCGGCATCTTTGCCTTGCTGTCCAAGGCATTCTTGTATGATTGGCTGGCAATGGATCTGGCCGGCGTGGTGGATGACCCGGCGATGATCTTCGCGCTCTGCTTCGCTGGGCTTGTGTTGCCGACCACGCTGATGGGAGCGTCGCTGCCGCTTTTGGCGCGCGCTGTCTCGACCACGCTTGACACAGTGGCAGAGCGTATCGGCCTGCTCTACGGGCTGAACACCTTCGGCGCGGGGCTTGGCGCGCTGCTGGGCGGTTGGCTGCTGGTGGGCAATCTTGGCTTTGTCGGCGCTTTGTGGCTGGCGGCGGGGCTTGAGATTTTCGCGGCTCTGTTAGCACTTTCCCTGCTGCCGCAGCTTCGCGGCCTACCACTGCCTGCACCAAGCTCGGCTGCCAAGTCAGGTGATGCGCCTTTTGGCAGCCTGCCGCTTTGGTGCTTTCTGGTTTTCCTCTCAGGCTATGTGATTGTGGCTTTGGAAATCCTCTGGGTCCGCATTATCGGCCAGGTTGGGCAATACCACGCCTATCTTTTCCCGACCGTGCTTGGGATTTTCCTGCTGGCCGATGGGCTTGGCATGGCGGTGGCCGCGCGCATGGTACGGCACCTTAAGGACCCTCGCCCTGCCTTTTTCATCACCCAAGGGGCGGGCTTTGTATTGGCGATATTTTTGCTCGCCGCATTATGGCTCGCCATGCCGCATTGGCCGATTGCTGATTTGATGGCGGTGGATCATTCGCGCCTCCATGGCGGTGGGCTTGCGATGATGATCGGCATTGCCGTGCTGGTAGTAGGCCCGCCTTCCTTCCTGATCGGTATGACCTTCGCCTTTGTGCAGCGCGCCGTGCAGCAGGATTTGGCGAGTGTGGGCACGCGGGTCGGCTGGGTGCAATTGGCCAATATCGCCGGCAATGCGGCGGGGTCCATCTTTACCGGCCTGATCACGCTGCACTTCCTGGGCACGGCGGGCACGCTGAAGCTTCTCGCCGCGCTTTCACTTTTGCTGCTGCTGGGTTGGCTTTGGCATGGTGGCTGGCGCAGGCCGGTGGAAGGTGGCCTCGCACTCGCCACGGCGCTGGCACTTTTACTCATGCCGGGCAATGCTGTGCTTTGGTCGCGCATGCATGCGGAAGGGCCAGGCCATATGGTGGCCTGGGCTGAGGATCGCTCGGGCATTGCCTTCTTCCGAGACAGCAAAAGGTCGGATGGGGTGGCGGAGGGTCCCTTCTTCATCCAAGGCTTCAGCCAGGGGCGCATTCCCTTCCTGTCGATCCATCAATTCCTGGGTGCGGTTGGGCCGCTGATGCACCCCAATCCGAAACATGTCCTGGTGATTGGGGTGGGGAGTGGCGGCACGCCCTGGGCGGCGGGCATTCGCCCGGAAAGCCAGATTCGCGCCATTGAGTTAGTGGGCCCGGTGCTGACGGCGCTTGAGGAAATCGGCCGACATTACCCGGATGGTCCCATCGCGCGCATGCTCAAGGATCAGCGCTGGGATATGGAATATGGCGACGGCCGGCGGACGCTGGCGAAGGAAGAAACACTTTACGACATTATTGAAGCCGATGCGATTCTGCCGCAGGGCTCACATTCAGGCCTGCTGTATAGCGCCGAATTCATTGAACAGGCGCGCCGGCGTCTGGCACCTGGTGGGATGTATATCCAATGGGTGCCGACGCAGCGCGCGGTGGAAACCTTCGCCGCGGTCTTCCCCCATGCGCTGTTGCTGATGCCGGCGGGCGTCATGATCGGGTCGAATGATCCGATCCCCTTTGACCCGGCAAGGCTTGCGGCGGAATTCGCCAAGCCCGCGCATCTGGCGCATTTGCGCGCGGGTAACCGGGAATTCAGTGATTGGGCCAGCCTATTTGCCGGCATGCCTTTGCAATGGCTGCCGGGCCAGAAGCGCGAAGAACCGCCGTTGACCGATGTTTTCCCGCGTGACGAATTCTATCTGAACAACCCCGGCACGGGCACGGATTACTATGTGCGCAGCCGAAACGCTTCGGGACAGCGCCGCGCGGATGCGCGCTAACGCTACCTGATTGGATTACATCCCGAGCGCGCGGCGATAGAGATCGAGCAACGTTTCCTGTTCTTCCACTTCCGCCGGTTCCTGCTTGCGTAGCCGGATCACTGCGCGCAGCACCTTCACATCAAAGCCGGCTGATTTCGCTTCCGCGAAGATGTCCTTGATATCGCTCGACAGCGCCTTTTTTTCTTCTTCCAGGCGTTCGATGCGTTCAACAATAGACCGCAGCCTTTCGCCGGCAATGCCGCCGACTTCGGTGGTTTCCTGCGTGGCGGGGGCCTGAGCCATTCTGCGTTCCTCGGTGTGAAGGCCGGAGGCTACAGATCGCTTCGCCGCTTTTGCAAGCGGCGAAGCATCTGGTGACTGATGTTTGGTCGCATTTTCCGAGTCGCCAAGCGGTGCCGCTTGGCTTGAAAATGCTCCAGCTTTCGGGGATCTGGCCATCAATGTTGCCCCTGCCCGGAAGCTGCGAATTTCGCCTTTTGCTCCGGCGATGCTTCCTTTTGGTGCTGCGCCTGCCATTCCTTATACGGCATGCCGTAGATCACCTCCCGCGCTTCGGGATCGGTCAGCGGTAATCCCTTTTCCTCGGCGGCGGCGCGGTACCATTTGCTGAGGCAATTCCGGCAGAAACCCGCCAGATTCATCATGTCTATGTTCTGCACATCATTTCGCCCGCGCAGATGTTCCACCAGCCGGCGGAAAGCGGCGGCTTCCAATTCTGTTTGGGTTGTTTTGTCGAATTCGGGCATCGGGGTCTCCTGAATCATGCCGCTATAGATGGCCCATCTGGCGCGACTTCGCCATACTCAGTTTGACAGGGGATACTTGCCATGGCCTTCACCGATGCATCCGCCCGCGCTGCGCTTCGCCAGGTGTTCGAAGCCGCCATTGCCAGCGCCGATCCGCGCCAAGTGCTGGCGCGGCATTTGCCGGAACGCCCGCGCGGGCGGGTGATTGTGCTGGGCGCCGGGAAATCCGCCGCTGTCATGGCCGCCGCGGTGGAAGAAGCCTGGCCGGATGCGTCGATCGAAGGCCTGGTGGTGACCCGCTATGCCCATGGCTATCCCACGCGCCGGACCCGCGTGTTGGAGGCTTCCCACCCCGTACCCGATGCCGCCGGGGCAAGTGCGGCAGCGGAGCTGCTGGCAGTGGCGCGCGGCGCGGGGGCGGATGATCTGGTGCTGTTTCTGGTCTCGGGCGGGGGGTCTTCGCTGACCACCCTGCCGGCCCCCGGACTGACATTGGACGATCTGATTGCGGTGAATAAGGCGCTGCTGGCTTCCGGCGCCACGATCCATGAAATGAACTGCATCCGCCGGCATCTTTCTGCCTTTTCCGGCGGGCGGTTGGCGGCAGCGGCGCATCCGGCGCGGGTGGTTACGCTGGCGATTTCCGATGTGCCAGGGGATGACCCAAGCGTGATTGCCTCCGGCCCCACCGTGCCGGACCCGTCCAGCTTCGCCGATGCCCGCGCCCTGGTGGCACATTACGGGATGCAGTTGCCGGCAGCCGTGATGGCGCATCTGGAAGCAGGGGCGGAAGAAAGCCCGAAACCCGGCGATCCTCGGCTTGGGACGCCGGATTACCGCTTCATCGCGACCCCCGCCAGGGCCTTGGAAGCTGCGGCCACCGCCGCGCGCGGGCTTGGCCTGACGCCCTTGATCCTCGGCGATGCGCTTGAAGGCGAGGCGCGGGAATTGGGCATAGCGCTCGCCGGCATTGCCCGTTCCGCCGCGACCCATGGCCACCCTTTGCCCGGCCCCGCCATTCTGCTTTCCGGCGGTGAGACCACGGTCACCATCCGCACCCCCAAGCCGGGCCGTGGCGGGCGGAATGGGGAATGCTTGCTCGGCTGCGCGCTTGCCTTGGCCGGGGCGCCTGGCATTTGGGCGCTGATGGGCGATACGGATGGCATTGACGGGTCGGAAGACAATGCCGGCGCCATCGCCACCCCCGATACCCTGGCTCGCGCCCGTGCTGCCGGGCTTGATCCCCGCGCCGTTTTGGCCGGGCATGACAGTTACCGCCTGTTCCAGACGCTGGGTGATCTGGTGGTGACGGGGCCGACGCTGACCAATGTGAATGATTTTCGGGCCCTGCTGATAGCTTAATTTTTAAAAATTAAGCCATGCGGGTTTTGGGTGGTATTTTAACTTAATTTTGCTAAGATATTGTCATGCGCGACCCAAACCTTGAAGCCATCCTCGCCCGGCGCGGCACCGTGAAGCAGATCGCCGCCGCCTTGGGCATTTCCACTGCCGCCGTTTCCCAATGGAAGCGCATCCCGGAAGACCGGGTGGTAGAGCTTTCCAAGGCTTTGAACTTACCGCCCGAAAGCCTGCGGCCTGATCTGGCGCCCACTCCACCCCATTCTGAACCAATGATAGGAGCGCCCCGCATGGTGGCCCGCCCCGTTCTGCGCCGCCGGCGCCGCACCAAAATCATCGCAACCCTCGGCCCCGCCAGCAGCAGCGCGGAGATGATCGAAAAGCTCCACCGCGCCGGCGCCGATATCTTCCGCCTTAATTTTTCCCATGGCAGCCATGAGGATCACGCCGCCCGTATCGCCACCATCCGCGCCGTGGAGGCCAAGGTGGGCCGACCCATCGGGATTCTGGCCGATGTGCAGGGGCCGAAACTCCGCGTTGGGCGCTTTCAGGCCGGGCGGGTGCAATTGCAAACCGGTCAGAGCTTTCGCCTGGATTTGAACCCCACCCCCGGCGATGTCAGCCGCGTGAACCTGCCCCATCCGGAAATCATCAGCGCCGCCGAAATCGGCACCTCCCTGCTGCTGGATGATGGCAAGCTGCGCTTGCGCGTAACCCATAAACGCCCCGATCACCTGGAAACCCAGGTGGTGGTCGGCGGCCCGCTGTCAGACCGCAAGGGCGTGAATGTGCCCGATGTAGCGCTGCCCATCCCGGCGCTGACGGAAAAGGACCGCACGGACCTCGCCTTCGTGCTGGATCAGGGCGTTGAGTATATCGGGCTATCTTTTGTGCAGCGCCCGGAAGATGTGGCGGAGGCCAAGGAAATCACCGCCGGGCGCGCCTGGATCATGGTGAAAATGGAAAAGCCGCAGGCGCTTGAAAACCTGGACGCCATCATGGCTTTGACCGATTGCGTCATGGTCGCACGCGGCGATCTGGGCGTGGAATTGCCGCCGGAGGAAGTGCCGCTCGCGCAAAAACGCATCGTGCGCGCCGCCCGCGCGCTTGGCAAACCTGTTGTGGTGGCAACCCAAATGCTGGAAAGCATGATCACCGCACCAAGCCCAACGCGCGCCGAGGTTTCGGATGTTGGCACTGCGGTGTTTGATGGTGCGGATGCGGTGATGCTCTCGGCCGAAACAGCCGCCGGGCAATACCCCTATGAAGCGGTGAATATGATGGACCGCATTGTGGCGCGCGTGGAACAGGACCCTGATTGGCGCCGCCTGACCGATGCCGCGCGCCCGCCGCCTGAGCATTCCAGCGCCGGCGCCATCGCCACCGCCGCGCGCCAGGTAGCCGAGACGATCGAGGCCGAGGTGATTGCGACTTTCAGTTCCACCGGGTCCACCACTTTGCGGGTTGCGCGGGAGCGGCCGCATTGCCCGATTCTGGGGCTGACCACCAGCGCCACCGTGGCGCGGCGCATGGCGCTGATCTGGGGGGTGCATCCGCTGGAAGTGAATGAAATCCATTCCATGACGGAAATGGTCGCGCGTGCGATGCGCGCCGCGCAGCATGAAGGCTTCGCCAAAAGCGGGGATGAGGTGGTGGTGACCGCCGGGGTGCCTTTTGGGACACCGGGCACGACGAATGCGCTGCGCGTGGCTATTGTGAAGTAGGGCCTGATACGCGACAGCACCCAGAACAAAAATGGCGTGACCCATTGTCACGGGTCACGCCACTCAAAGCTTGAAGAAAAAACTCAGCGCAGCGGAAGCGCGTACATCAAGCCGCCCGGCGTGGTCCAAAGATGGTTCGGGCCGCGTGGCAATTGCACCTGGCTTTTGTCGCCCATGGTGCGATCATAAAGCTCCCCATAATTGCCGATGGCGCGAACAACGTTGTAGGCCCAGGCAGGATCAAGCTTCATCGATTGGCCGAGTTCCGGCGTCACGCCCAGCAGGCGGCGCGTATTGGGGTTGGTGCTGGTGCGGCGCCGTTCTTCGGCATTGGCTTGGGTGATGCCCTGTTCCTCGGCCTCAATGACCGCATAGGTGTACCAACGCACAATATCGTACCATTGGTCATCACCACGGCGAAGATAGGCGCCATAAGGTTCCTTGGAGAACCGTTCCGACAGGATGGTCCAATCCGCAGGACGCGGCATGGCAGACCGCACGCCGGCAAGCTGGGATGCATCCGTGCCGAAACTGTCGCAACGGCCGGCCTGCAAGGCAGCGACTGCCTGATCCGTGCGTTCAAACACGACCGGTTGGAAAGGCGTATTGATGCTGCGGAAGTAATCCGCCGTCACCTGTTCATTTGTCGTGCCCTGAATCAGGCAAATCGTCGCGCCGCGCATCTCAGCAACCTTGTTGATGCCGGCATCCGCCTTCACCATGAAGCCGTGGCCATCATAGAAATAGGTCACGGCATGACGCAGGCCGAGCGTGGTGTCGCGCAGCATGGTCTGGGTGGAGGTGCGGAACAACACATCCACCTCCCCCGCGCCCAACGCCGTAAAGCGTGTGGAAGATGACAGCGGCACGAAGCGCACTTTTGACGCATCGTTGAAAATCGCCACCGCCAAACCGCGGCAGAGATCCACATCGAAGCCCTGCCAAACACCCCGGCTATCGGGCAGGGCGAAGCCCGCGACACCATTATGAATGCCGCAAACCAGCGTGCCGCGTGCCTTGATGGCATCAAGCGTGGGGCTGGCGGAGGGTTGGGCGAAGCTGGGCGCGGCGAAGGTCGCGAAAAGCGCAGCGAGCGCGGCTTTCAAGCCGAATTTACGCATGGGGGGCCTCTTTCCTGTTGAAGTGACTCCAATTCACCGCCGCATCCGGGTCGTGTCAATTAAAACCGAAGCAGAACCGTAAAGATTACGGTTTCTCCACAATTCTACCGTCTTCCATCGTGACCACACGGTCCGCTATGTCCAGAATGCGCGGGTCATGCGTCACCATCAAAATCGGCACGCCGCGGGATTTCGCCAAATCGCGCAGCAGATGCGCAACCTCTGCGCCTGAGACCTTATCCAAGGCCGCCGTCGGTTCATCGGCCAAAACAAGGCCGGGCTGCGCGGCCAAAGCGCGGGCAATGGCAACACGTTGGCGCTGCCCGCCGGAAAGCTTGCCGGGCAGGCGATCCACATGCTCAGCCAGGCCCACCGCCGCCAGCATCTCTCCCGCGCGCGCCAGGCGTTCGGTTTCCGAAAGGCGCGGCGCCACTTCCAAAGCCATCGCAACATTCTGCCGTGCCGAGAGCGCGCCCAGCAGATTATGGTTCTGAAAAATGAAGCCAATGCGTTGGCGGAGCGAAACCCGCGCCCGTTCCGAAGCGCCGAACAGTTCCTGCCCCAGGACTTCGCAGGACCCTTCCTGCATGGCGCGCAAAGCACCGATCAGCGTCAGCAAAGTGGTCTTGCCGGAACCCGATGGGCCGGTCAGCAACAGCACTTCCCCCACCCCCACCTGCAAGGCGACATCGCGCAGCACGGGGCGGCGCAATTCACCTTCACCATAGGCGTAATTCAGCGCCTCAATCCGAATAGGTTCAGCCTGCATCAAGAAAACATATCCGCGGGATTGGCATCACGGAGCTTCCGCATGGCGAGCAATCCCGCCAGCGCGCACATGCCAAAGATCATCAAAAACACCGTGACGGTCCTATCCCATGTCATGCCAAGCGGCAGGAAGGTGGCAGCGCCGACAAAATCATACATCCAGATGGAGGCAAGAAAGCCCGGCACAAACCCAAGCACCGCCAGGATCAGCGCTGATGCCATGACAACCCGCGCCAGATAGAAATTGGAATAGCCAATCGCCTTCAGCGTTGCGTATTCGCGCAAGTGATTGGCGATATCGCTGAACAGAATCTGATAGACAATCACCATGCCGACAATCAGGCCCATGATGCTGCCAAAGCCGAAGATGAAGCCAATGGCGGTCGCGGTTTCCCAGTAATGGCGTTCATGCGCCACCAATTCCGGCTGCGTCAGCACCATCACATCGCCGGGCAATAGCGCCTTGAGCCTGGCCTTGGTGGCTTGAACATCGGCACCCGGCACAAGGCGAATGGC
>CAMCHA010000017.1 GCA_945874515.1 Asaia bogorensis | reverse complement strand
GACAGCGTCTTTTCAAGGGTTGGGTTCTGCAGCCCATCATCCATGATGATCGCCTGCGCCCCGGCCGCTTGCGCTGCCGCCCCGCCCGCAGCGCGATCCGCCGAAACCCAGGTGGGCGCGATGGCAGCCAGCAACAAAGCCTCATCCCCCACGGCGCGGCTGTCATGGCTGGCAAGGTCAACCCGGGCCGGGACCTTTAGCCTGCCGCCATAGCCGCGCAGCAGGAAATGCGCGGCCAGCCCGCGCGCCTTGAGCCTTTCGCCGAGGTCAAGCGCCACCGTGGTTTTGCCTGCGCCACCTGCTGTCGCATTGCCGCAGCAAATCACGGGCAGCGGCAAATGCTGCCCCGGGCGCGCCATGCGTCGCGCCGTTGTGCCCGCGTAAAGCGCCGCAATGGGCGAGAGCAAAGCTGCCGCCACACCAGGCTTATCGCTCCAGAATCCAGGCGATCGCATCAGATGAAACCGTTCAAACCTTCCATGGTGCCCGCATCGCGCAACGGGCGTGCAGGGCTTGGATCACTTGCCTCGGGCTTTCCTATCCGCGCGGCTTCGCCGTCTTTGCGGTGAGGACCCCCGAGATTATTGGGGATTGATCCTCCCCCGAGGGTTCATGTTACCGCGCGGGGCGGAACAAGAGCAACAGGCTTGTGGCGATGCGGTCCGGGAGGCCGGCCTGGTCCTGGGCAAGTGCCTCCGCGGCCGCCGCCATGGCCTGCCCTGCCGTGGGATCAGCCAGGATGCGCGCGATGTTTCCGGCGAGCGCCTGCGCAGCCCCTTGCGCATCCGGGGTTTCGACCAAGGCATGGGCGGCGCTGAGCCGTGTGATGATTTCACCGAAATTGAAGTGATGCGGGCCGGTGATGATGGGGCAGCCAAGCCGCGCGGCTTCCAGCGGGTTCTGCCCGCCATGCGGCACCAAGGACCCGCCAATCAGCGCGACGCGCGCCAGCCGGTAGAATAGCCCCAATTCACCAAGCGTGTCAGCGACATAAACCGCAACGCCCGGTCCCGCTTCCTGCCCAGCGCCGCGCCGTGCGACGGACAAATCCCCGGCCAAAGCGGCAATATCCGGCCCACGCTGCGGATGGCGCGGCACGATCACCGTCAGCAATCCGGGCTGATCCGGGGCAAGCAGCCGATGCGCCGCCAGGATGATCTCATCCTCTCCCGGATGAGTGCTGGCGGCGAGCCAGACAGGCCGCCCCTCCCAAGTAAGGGTCAGGCGCGCAAGCTCCGCCGGATCAGCGGGCAAGGGGGGCGCGGCATATTTCAGATTGCCCCAGCAAGGCACGGGGCGCCCGGCCAGGGTGGCGAAGCGTGCGGTATCGGCTTCCGTCTGCGCCAGAATAAGCGCAAAACGCCCGAGCAAAGCCCGCGCGAATCCCGGCACCCAGCCCCAGCTACGCGCGGAACGCGCTGACATGCGCGCATTGATCAGCGCCATCGGCACGCCCTGGCGGTCAGCCTCCGCCAGCATATTCGGCCAAAGCTCCGATTCCACGATCACGGCCAGATCAGGCCGCCAGCCTTCCAGAAACCGCGCCACCCAGCGCGGCACATCCAAAGGCAGGAAGCGATGCTGCGTGCGCGGCGCCAGTTCCGGCGAAAGCCGTTGTTCCAACAAGCGCGCCGACGTGACCGTGCCGGTGGTGACCAGAAAGGACAAAGCCGGGTCCTGTCGCGCCAGGGCTTCTAGCAAAGGTAATAGGGAAAGGGTCTCCCCATTGCTGGCCGCGTGGCACCAGATCAGCCGACCTGGCGGGCGCGCCGCGCCATGGCCCTGGCGTTCGGCCAGGCGTTCGGCGATTTCCTTGCCCTTGGCCACCCGGCGCCGCAGGTAAAACGGCAAAAGCGGCGCGAGTAGGCTGGCAATCAGCGCCCAAAGCGCGGCCAGGATTTTTGCTGAAAGGCTTTGGGCGATCATCGCGCCACCGCCTGATCGGCACGTTCCGTCGCGCGGTTGAGCGCTGCGGTGATGGCCGGCAAAGCGCTGGCCGGGTCTTCCCGCGGCACCAGGATCGGTGCTTCAAGCACCACCACGGCGCGGGCAAAGGGCAGCGGAAAGCGCATCCGGTCCCAGGATCGGGCGCGCCGCATGCGCGAAGATGCCGCCCCGCAGGCCAACACCGGCAGCCCCGCCAAAGCGGCAAGCTGGGCGATACCGGGCGCGGCTTCCCTCGCCGGGCCGCGCGGACCATCGGGCGTGATCACCGAAACCCCGCCACCTTCCAGCACGCGCAGAAGCTGGCGCAGCCCCGCCGCCCCGCCTTTCGAGGATGAGGCATGCACCACCTCCACATCAAAAGGTGCCACGGCGCGGGCGATCAGCCGGCCATCTCGGTGGCGGGAAATCAGCGCCTGCGCCCTGCGCCCGGGGGCCGCCGGATTCTCACGGGCGATCAGCCGCCAGCCCTGCGCGGCGAGCGGCAGGCATTCATGCCAAAAGGCCAGGATCATCGGGTCGCCAGACTTTAGATTGGCGCGTTCAGCACCTTCAAGCTGCCAGCGCGTGGTGGCCCAGATCAGCCGCAGATACAGCCCCACCAGCCAGGCGAGCAGCGCCTGGGCAGAAGGATGGCGGATCAGCCGCTTGAACATTGGGGATGGGCTTCGCGCATCATCGCGGCTGCTGTAGCGCGGATTGCAGGCAGTGTGAAACGCCACCCAAGCCCGGGCCACCGCTACCCAGATCGGCGCAAGCTGTGTTAGTTTTTCCTTCGAATGCGTGGGGCCGCCCTTTGGCCCCCAGGGTCTGAGGGAGAATGACCATCATGGCTTTGCGTAACCAGAAGGGCGCGGCGCGCCTTGCGCTACCGGTGGTTTTGGCCCTGACCCTGCCCCTGTTGCCCGGCTGCAAGGAAGAAACCACCCCCGCCCGCCAGCAAGCCGCTGCGCCACCAGCCGCGGTGTTTGTCGCCCGCGTGGAGCGCCAAGCCATCAGCCGGGGTGCTGATTTCATCGGGCGCGTCGAAGCCATTGATCGTGTTGACATCGTAGCGCGCGTCACGGGCTTTTTGCAGGCGCGGCATTTCAATGAAGGCGATGCGGTGAAAGCCGGGCAATTGCTGTTCACGCTGGAACAGCCCCCCTTCGCGGCCGAGGTTGCACTCCGCCGCGCGCAAGTGGATAGCGCGCGCGCCGATTTGGCCAATGCCGGCACCCAGGTGACCCGCGGGCGGGAATTGGTGAAGACAAACGCCATCCCGCAAGCAACCCTGGATGACCGCATCACGGCGGAAGCGGAATCCAAGGCCAAGGTCGCTGCCGCAGAAGCGCAATTGCAGCAGGCGCAGATCAATTACGACTATACCGAAATCCGCGCCCCCTTTGATGGCCGCGCGGGGCGTTCGCCGCTCAGCCCCGGTAATGTCGTCAGCCCAAGTAGCGGCACGCTGGTCACGATTGTGCGCGATGACCCAATCCGCATCAGCTTCCCGGTCACGCAGCGGCAATTGCTGAACGTCAGGCGAAACGCCGAAGCTGGCGCTTCGGAGCAGATCAAGGTGCGCGTGCGCCTGCCCGATGGGTCCATGCTGGACAGCACAGGCCGCTTTGATTTCATTGACGTCACCACCAATCGCGCGACCGATTCAGTGCTGGTGCAGGCGATGATCCCCAATTCGCAAAAATTATTGGTGGACGGGCAGGCGGTGACGGTGGTGGTGGAAGCGGGTGATCCGGAACAAGCCATCGTCATTCCGCAATCCGCCTTGCAGATAGATCAGGCCGGCAGCTTCGTGCTGATTGTGGGTGCCGAGAACAAGGTAGAGGTCAAGCGCGTGAAGACCACGCGGGGCTTGGGTGGCCAGCTTGTGGTGACCGAAGGGCTTGAGATTGGCCAATTGGTGATCACGGAAGGCGCGCAACGTGCCCGCCCGGGCGCGGCGGTAGCACCTCAGCCAGCGCCAAACACGCCGAGTGGCGCAATGCCTGGCACAGCGCCAAGGCGGGGCTGAAGCGCCATGATCTCAAAATTATTCGTTGATCGCCCGCGCTTCGCCATTGTTATTGCGATCTTAACCACGATTGCGGGCTTGATTTCGCTACTGCGCATTCCGGTAGCGCAATTTCCCGATATTGTGCCCCCCCAGGTGCAGGTGACCGCCAATTTCCCCGGCGCTTCCGCTGAAGTGGTGGAAGCAACCATTGGCCAGCCCTTGGAAAGCCAGATCAATGGCGTGGATGGCATGATTTATATGCAATCCACCAGCGGCAATGATGGTTCCTATTCGCTCAATATATCCTTCCGCGTGGGAACGAACCCGGATCAGAATACCACCAATGTAAATAACCGCGCGCAATTGGCGCTGGCGCAATTGCCGCAGGAAGTGCAGCGGCTTGGCCTGACGGTGCGCAAGAAATCATCCGCCATGCTGCAGGTGATCACCATCCGGTCCACTGATGGTTCGCTTGATACCCTGTTTCTCAGCAATTACGTGACCATCAATGTGCTGGATGCTTTGCGCCGCGTGCCTGGCGTGGGTGATGCGCAGATGTTCGGCACGCGCGATTATTCCATGCGCGTCTGGTTCCAGACCGATCGGCTGGTCGCACTTGGGCTGACCCCCGCCGATGTGATCGGCGCAATCCAGAAGCAGAACCAGGTGGCACCGCTTGGGCGCGTGGGGGCGCAGCCCATGAGCCAGGACGCGTCCTATCAGCTCAATATCACCACCACGGGGCGCTTGGTTACCACCGATGAATTCGGTGCCATCATCATTCGTGCCAATCAGGATGGCAGCGTGCTGCGCGTGCAGGATGTGGCGCGGCTTGAACTCGGCGCCTGGAACCAGGATGTGGAGACGCGGCTGAATGGCGATGCCGCGCTGCTGATCCAGATTTTCCTCTCGCCCGGCGCCAATGCGGTTGGCGTGGCTGATAGTGTCGGCGTCACCATGCGCCAGCTTGCCACACGCTTCCCCGTCGGCATGGGTTATGAGGTGACCTACGATACCACGCTTTTCGTCAAGCTCACGATCCATGAGGTGATCAAGACGCTGCTGGAAGCCTTTGTGCTGGTGGTGCTTGTGGTCTTCCTGTTCCTGGGATCCATCCGCGCCACCATCATTCCGCTGATTGCGGTGCCGGTCAGCCTGATCAGCACCTTCGCGGTGCTGAGCGCCATGGGCTATTCGGCCAATACCGTTTCCTTGCTGGCGATGGTACTCGCGATTGGCATTGTGGTGGATGATGCCATTGTGGTGGTGGAAAATGTTGAAGCCACCATGGAACACCATCCGGAGCTTTCGGTGCCCGAAGCCACGAAGCTTGCCATGGAAGGCATCACCGCGCCGATTGTAGCGATTACTCTGGTGCTACTTTCGGTCTTTGTGCCGCTGGCTTTCATTCCTGGCATTTCGGGTGAATTATTCCGCCAATTCGCGGTGACCGTCAGTGTCGGCATGTTGTTTTCGGCGGTCAATGCGCTGACGCTTTCACCAGCGCTGTGCGCCATATTGTTGAAGCCGCATCACGGGCCGAAAACCGGGATTATGGGTCGGGTTTCAGCCTTCATTGATGCGGTGCGCGATGGCTATGGTGCGATTGTCGCGCGGCTTGTCCGGCTTTCGGCACTCAGCCTTGTCTTGCTTGGTGTCATTGCCTTCGGGATTTATGGCATTGGCAGCCGCACCCCAACGGGCTTCCTGCCGCAAGAAGACCAGGGCGCCTTCTTCGTTGAAATGCAATTGCCAGATGGCGCATCGCTCAACCGCACACGGGAATTGAGCCAGCAGGTGGCTGCGATCATTCAGCCCCTGCCTGGCATTCAAGCGGTGCAGAGTGTTACTGGCTTTTCGATGCTGAATGGCCTCGCGCAATCCAATAGCGCCTTCTTCATCGTGACGCTGAAAACCTTTGCGGAGCGCACTGCGCCCGAGGCAAAGGTGAATGCGTTGCTGGCGGCCGTTGCGCGCGGCACGGCGCAGGTGCCGGCGCTGGTGGTGCCCTTCAACCTGCCGCCGATCATCGGGCTTGGAACCGGCGGCGGCTTTCAATACCAGTTGCAGAATCTGGAAGGGCGCCCCGTGGCGGAAATGGCGGCGGTCATGCGCGGCTTGGTTTTTGCCGCCAATCAGGACCCCGCGCTCAATCGCGTCTTCTCCACCTATTCGGCTGCCGCGCCTTCAATTTTTCTTGACCTGGACCGCGACCGTACACAGGTGCTTGGCATTTCGATCAGCGATGTCTTCGCCGCGCTGCAAGCGACCATGAGCAGCTATTACATCAATGACTTCAACCTGTTTGGCCGAAGCTGGCGCGTGAGCCTGCAAGCCGAGGAAGCGGACCGTGCATCGGTTGAAGACATCTTCCGCGTGCATGTGCGCAACGCGCAAGGGCAAATGGTACCGATCCGCGCGATTGCTGATATTCGCGTGGAATTCGGCCCGCAAAGCATTGTGCGTTACAACAACGTGCGCAGCCTGACGATAAATGGCGAACCGGCTGCCGGGCGCAGCAGTGGTGATGCGCTGGCGGCCATGGAACGGTTGAGTGCGACCACCCTGCCGCAGGGTTTTTCCTTTGAATGGACCGGCACCGCCTATCAGGAAAAAGCCGCTGCCGGGCAAACGGGCATGATCCTGGGGCTCGCGGTGCTATTCGCCTTCCTGTTCCTGGTGGCACTTTACGAAAGCTGGACCATCCCCGTGCCCGTGCTGCTTTCGGTCGCAATCGGGGTGCTGGGGGCGATTGCATCCATCAGTGCCGCAGGGCTTTCGCTGGATATCTATGCTCAGGTCGGGATTGTGGTGCTGATCGCATTGGCCGCGAAGAACGGCATTCTGATCATTGAATTCGCCAAGGAACAGCGCGAATTACACGGCAAATCCATCCAGGAAGCGGCAGTGCTTGGCGCCAAGCTGCGCTTCCGGGCGGTGATGATGACGTCCTTCGCCTTCATCCTGGGGCTGTATCCGCTGGTGGTGGCGGAAGGCGCATCCCAGATCAGCCGCCGCGCGGTGGGGACGCCAGTGTTCTGGGGGATGATCGCGGCTTCCACCATCGGTATTTTCATGATCCCGATGCTGTATGTGACCTTCCAAAGCCTGCGGGAGCGTCTGAAGGCCATGCTCGGCATGGGGCAGGCGGTGAAGCCCGCCCAACACCCCCCGTCTTGACCCGGGGGCCACGAGACACGATTTCTAGGGATAAGAAGGGCAGCGCATTTCGCCGCCCGCGATTCGATGGAGACTCCCATGGGTGATCTGACCAAGGCCGTATCTGATGAGAGCTTCAAGGCTGATGTTCTCGATTCCAGCGGCGCGGTGCTGGTGGATTTCTGGGCCGAATGGTGCGGCCCCTGCCGCATGGTAGGGCCGATCCTGGATGAGATTGCGGCGGAATATGCCGGCAAGCTCACCATCGCCAAGGTGAATATTGATGAGAATCCGATGACGCCGAATGAATATGCGGTGCGCGGCATTCCCACCATGATCCTGTTCAAGGATGGCAAGCCGCTTGATACCAAGGTGGGCGCACTGCCGAAGGGTCAGTTGAAGAGTTGGATTTCATCTACGCTGGGTGAGTAATTCACCCGTGAAAGGCCCGCGCTGGGAAACTGGCGCGGGCCTTTTGCGTTTCATCTTCCCTTAAACACCGGCTTGCGCTTTTCGTTGAAGGACAGAATGCCCTCCTGACGGTCTTCCGTGCCGACCAGTTGATTGTAGCATTCCACTTCAAAACGCAGCGCACTTCTTAAATCCATCTGCAAGCCGAAATGCATGGAACGCTTGGCCTGGCGGATGGAAAGCGGCGCATTGCCGGCGATCACGCGCGCGGTCTCCAGCGCGGCGGGCAAAACCTCCTCCGGCGCGCAAACGCGGTTCAGAATGCCCCATTCCAAAGCCTGTTCCGCGGTGAAGGGCTTGCCGGTCAGGATGATTTCCTTCGCACGCCGTTCGCCGACAATGCGCGGCAGTGTTTGCGTGCCGCCCGCACCTGGCATGATGCCAATGGTCACTTCGGTCAGCGCAAAGCGCGTGCCCGTCGCGCCATAGGCGAAGTCTGAGGCCAGCACCAATTCCAGCCCGCCCGCATAGGCATGGCCATTCACCGCGGCGATGATCGGGATTTGGCAATCCAGCATGGTCCAGAAGGCACGCTCAAAGATTTCGTGCTGATGGCGCCAGGCGGCATCCGTCATGCCCTTGCGTTCCTTCAGGTCGCCGCCCGCGCAAAACGCGCGCCCGCCAGTTGCGGTCAGGATGACGCAACGGATATCGCCGGGCTCCGCGATCAGCGCGGACCAAACCGTGTGCAAATCTCGCCCCATTTGCGTGTTGAAGGCGTTGGAGACCTCTGGCCGATTGAGGCGGACGATCTGTATGTGGGGCTCAGGGCTTTCGAGTTGCAGGGTCTCGGTTTCGGGCAGGGGCATGGCGAATCTCCAGCGATAAGGGAGCGGAGACTGCTTCAGAAGGCTGTTCTTGTCAGCGCCCTATTTTCGGTTCTGCGCTGGCCGTGCGAGAACAGGCTTCGAAGGAGACCCCCATGCCTGAAACCAATCTGCAAATCCTGTTGAAGCGCCGCCCCGTTGGCGCCCCGGTGCCGGAGGATTTCGATATTGTTGAAACTGCCGTGCCCGAACCCGGCGAAGGGCAAGTCCTGGTGCGCGCGCAGTACTTATCACTTGACCCCTATATGCGCGGGCGCATGGCGGATGTGAAAAGCTACGCCAAGCCCGTGGCACTCGGCGCCGTGATGGAAGGCCAGACCGCCGGCGTGGTGGTGGCTTCCCGCCATCCGGATTTCAAACCCGGGGAGACAGTACTCGGCGTCTTTGGCTGGCAGCGCTTTTCGGTGGTGGGGCCGGAGCGTCTGTTCAAAGTGCCGGAAGCCGATCCGCCGATCTCCTCAAGCCTTGGCGTGCTCGGCATGCCGGGGCTGACGGCCTGGACCGGGCTTGCCGATATCGGCCAGCCCAAAGCCGGGGAGACTGTGGTGATCAGTGCGGCGTCTGGCGCTGTTGGGCAGGTGGCTGGGCAGATTGCAAAGATTCGCGGCTGCAAGGTTGTTGGCATCGCGGGCGGTGCGAAGAAATGCGACTTCGTGGTGAAGGAATTGGGCTTTGACGCCTGCCTTGATCATCGCGGCGATCTCAACGCGCAATTGGATGCAACCGTGCCGGAAGGCATTGATGTCTATTGGGAGAATGTGGGCGGCGCAGTGCAGGCCGCTGTTTTCCCGCGCTTCAAGGATTTCGGGCGCATGGTGATGTGCGGGATGGTCGCGCAATACAATGAAGCACCCGGCGCCGATGCCACCGGCGCGCCGCCTGGCCCCAATCTGGGCCCCATTGTGCGCAAGCGCCTGCGCATCCAGGGTTTTATCGTGAGTGACACGGGCTGGCCGCGCTACCCGCAATTCCGCGCGGAGATGCTGGGCTGGATGAAGGCAGGCAAGCTGCATTGGCGCGAAGACGTGGTGCAGGGCCTGGCCAATGCGCCCAAGGCTTTCATCGGCCTGCTGAAGGGCGAGAATTTCGGCAAGCTGGTGGTGAAGGTAGACTAAAAGCTTGGCGGCGCCGGCGGGAGCGTTTTCGAGCCAAGTGGAAACACTTGGCGACTCGGAAAACGTGACCAAACAAAGATTTTGAGCGGTTCCCGTGAACGCAGGTGAACGGGAACCGCTCAACCCCCGGCGCCCCGATTTTAATACCGGCGGAGCAAGCCCACCAGCTTGCCCTGCACACGCACACGATCCGGGCCGAAGATGCGGGTTTCATGCCGCGCATTGGCCGGCTCAAGTGCTATGGAATTGCCACGCCGGCGCAACCGCTTCAGCGTGACCTCATTCTCATCCACCAAAGCGACGACGATGGTGCCGTTTTCGGCCGTGTCGGTGCGGCAGATGATGACGGTATCGCCATCCATAATCCCGGCTTCTTCCATGGAATCGCCGGCCACTTCCAGGGCGTAATGTTCGCCATTGCCCAGTAAGGCCAAAGGCACTTCCACACTCGCGCCATTATCGCGCAGTGCTTCAATCGGCAGGCCGGCAGCGATCCGGCCATAAAGCGGCAGATGCACGGCGGCGGCCTCAGCGGCGACGCGCGCCGCACTCGCGGGCAAGTTATTGGCGAAATTACCGCGAATGACATTGGGCGAAAAGTTCGGCGCTTCTGGCTTCGGTGCCGCTTCCTTCACTTTGGGCGTCATGGCTTCGGGCAGGCGCACCACTTCAAGCGCGCGGGCGCGGTGCGCGCGGCGGCGCAAAAACCCACGATCTTCCAGGGCGGTGATCAGGCGATGGATGCCCGATTTGGAGCGCAGATTGAGCGCTTCCTTCATTTCCTCAAAGGAAGGGGAAAAACCGGTCTCACGCAGGTGCTTGTCAATGAACATCAGCAATTCGTGCTGCTTGCGCGTTAGCATCTAACCCTCCTGACCGAGAACGCCCGCGAATCGGGGCGAACAAACCGGCAACTGAGTGGATGTTCTAGTTAAGTTCCAAAATCACAGTCAAATGTTTTTTGTGGTGGATAAGTGGTTTAGGCCAAAAATGTTGCATAAAGGCTGATTTATGCACATGGACACGACATGACTGATGTCTCGTTATGCTCGACAGGTTGGCGAAGCGGTCGGCATGTGAGAAAATTCACCTATGCAGCTGTCGTCAGTCTCTTCCGTCCTGTTTCCAGAGAAGCTGAGAGTTGGCGACAAGGTGCGGCTTATCTCTCCTGCCAGCACGCCTGATGAAGCCAGCGTCTTTCGCGTTCGCGATCGGCTGAGAGGCTGGGGGCTTGAGGTAGAGCTTGGTAGGCATGTGTTCGCAAGGCAGGGGTATCTTGCTGGCCCCGATACCGACCGCCTAACGGACTTGAATGATGCCTTGCGCGACACCTCGGTGAGAGCGGTGATCGCCACGCGGGGCGGGAAAGGGTCTTATCGGATAGCTGATCAAATTGATTTCGCGGCTGCGAGGGCCGACCCCAAGTTTCTCGTTGGCTTCAGCGACATCTCGGCGCTCCACCTCAGCCTCTGGGACAAATGCGGGTTGGTGGGCATCCACGGAGCGCCGTTTGATGCTGATGACGGTGCGTCCCTGAGGCGAACACTGATGACCGATGCGCCCATCGAGCTGACCAGCCGTGCCACCGAGCTGACAGCCAAGCTGACCACACAGGGAAAAGTCTCTGGGCCGCTCATTGGCGGCAACCTTGATATGGTGGCGACGGCGTCGGGCTGGTGCTTGCCCAAGCTCCACGGGGCCATCCTTCTCATCGAGGCTGTGAATCAAGCGATTGGTGCTATCGACCGCCAACTCTCGATGCTCCGAAAGGCAGGCCACCTCAACGGCTTGGCGGGCGTTGCAGTCGGCCAGTTCACCGATGTGAGCGAAGACACCGTGAACATGGTTGGCGAACATATCGGGGCGCTCAATGTTCCCATTCTTGGGGGGCTCCCGCTCGGGCACGGCAGCAACCCAGAGTGCGTTTTCGTCGGTGCGCCCGCCGTGCTTGATGCCGATGTTCTGCGCCTTACCGTCTCCCGACGCGGTGCATAAATCTTCAAATACGGGGGGCCGCCGCCCGCGCCAGCCGGTCATTGATGGCCGCCCCAAGCCCGCTTTCCGGGATGGGCATGGTGGCGATGCGGGTCAGGCCCCGGCGCCCGCCTTCGGCATCCAAATGGCGCAGCCCGGCGAAAAGCCGCGCGGCGGCTTCGCGCAAATCACCAGTTTCCGAAAGCTGCCAAACCAGCCCAGCACCCGGCAAGGGCGGGCCAAAGGCCAAAAGCGCCTCATTAGCCGCCACATCCACCGCGCCAAGCCGCACCGGCAGGCTCGGCGCGTAATGGGACAGCATCATGCCTGGGCTGCGGAGCGTGCGGGTTTTCTCGGCAGCACTGATCGGCAAGGGGCGGGATACCTTGCCGATCACCGCTTCAATCGTTTCCACCGGCACGCCACCGGGGCGGAGCAAGGCGGCCCCGCCCATCGCCAGATCAAGCACGGTGCTTTCGACGCCAACATCACAAGCCCCGCCATCCAATACGGCGGCGATGCGTCCAGATAGCCCTTCCAGCACATGCTCAGCCGTGGTTGGGCTGACGGCGCCGGAGCGATTGGCCGAAGGCCCCGCCACGGGAATCGCCGCCGCGCGCAGTAACTCCAACGCCAGCGGATGCGCCGGCACGCGCACCGCGAGCGTATCCAGCCCCGCCCCCGCCAGCAGATCAATCCGGCATTTTGTTCGGCGCGGCAGCACGAGTGTCAGCGGCCCGGGCCAAAACGCTGCGGCCAAGGCACGCGCGCGGTCATCCGCGATCACCTCGGCAAATGCGCTTTCGGCATCAGGGAAATGGCAGATCAGCGGGTTGAAATGCGGGCGGCCCTTGGCTTCGAACACCGCCGCCACCGCGCGGCCATTGCGCGCATCCGCGCCGAGCCCATAGACCGTTTCGGTCGGGAAGGCGACGAGTTCGCCCGCGCGGAGCAGACGCGCAGCTTCTCCGACATCCTGCGGCCCAAGCCGGCGTGTCATCCCGGCAGGCCGTCGCAGACAAAGCCTGGGTTTTCAAAGCCGGGTTTGGCGTAGAGCAAGGGCGCGTGGCCTTCCATGACCAGCACGCGCCCACCGGCGGCTTCCACCACGGCCTGGGGGGCGGCGGTATCCCATTCCATGGTGCGGCCAAAGCGCGGATAGAGATCGGCGGAACCTTCCGCGACGCGGCAGAATTTCTCGGCCGAGCCAATATTCACCACGCGTGCGACATGGCGGCCTTCCAGGAAGCGGCCCATACGCGGGTCATCGGCATAGTGATGGCTGCCCATCACCACCAGCCCATCGGCAGGGGGCGTGCGGGCGCGGATCGGCCGGGTGCCGGCAGCATCGCGCTTGAAGGCGCCGCCCCCAATCCGGCCCCAGAAGATCTCGCCTGTCGCCGGCAGCGCCACCGCGCCCAGCATGGCGCGGCCCGCCACCACCAGGCCGATATTCACCGCGAAATTATCGCGCCCGGCGGCGAATTCCCGCGTGCCATCCAGCGGGTCCACCAGCCAGAAACGCTCGGCATGGGCGGGCGCGGTGCCGGCGGCGACCTCTTCCTCCGCAATCACGGGAATGTCCGGAGTCGCGGCGCGCAGCCCCTCCACAATCAGGGCTTCGGCGATGCGATCAGCCTCGGTCACCGGGGAATGGTCGGATTTCCGCTCAACGGCGAAGCCCGCGGCCTTGATCGCCATAATGGCAGACGCCGCCTTGGCCACGAGATCACTGGCCAGGGCCAGCAAAGCATCTTTATTCATGCCCCTGCTTTGGCCGCATGGGCGCCACACCGCAAGCCCTGTTTTGGTCACGATGCCTCTGTTAAGGTGCCCCCACATTGTCTCGCCCTCAGGAGCCCCCATGCCCGATATCACCTTCGTGAAGCCCGCTTTGCCACGCAG
>CAMCHA010000016.1 GCA_945874515.1 Asaia bogorensis | reverse complement strand
CGCGCCCAGGGTTGCGGCCCGGCCCAGTAATTCTCATTCCGCGTGAATTCGGTGCGGTCACCTTGGCGGTAATTCGCCAGCCGATAGGGGCCGGTGCCAATCGCGGCGCGGCCGGCATTGTAATCCTCGGTCTCCGCCCCGGTGCCAGCATGGCGGGAGA
Organism: Asaia bogorensis; assembly: GCA_945874515.1. Taxonomy (GTDB): domain Bacteria; phylum Pseudomonadota; class Alphaproteobacteria; order Acetobacterales; family Acetobacteraceae; genus Neoroseomonas; species Neoroseomonas bogorensis_B. The sequence continues at coordinate 13,755 of CAMCHA010000016.1, read as the reverse complement.
TGATCTGCACGGATGCCAATTCGGTGGGCAGCAGAGGGTGCGGGGCGGCGGTATGGAAGCGGATGGTGAGCGGGTCCATGATTTCAGCGCGCGTGATGGCGCGGATCATGCCGGCGAAGGTGCCTGGGCTATTGCGCACATTCGGCACGCGTTCGATGGTGAGGGCCACATCATCAGCAGTAAAATCCCGCCCATCATGCCACTTCACGCCGGGGCGGAGCTTGAATTCCCAAACGGTTTCGGAAAGTGGGCGCCAGCTTTCCGCCAACATGGGTTGCAGCCGCGCCTCTGCGTCCTGTTCCACTAGCCGGTCGAACATATGCTGCGTCAGGCTGATATTGGGGGAGGCATTGTAGAAATGCGGGTCAAGCGCGGTGGGCGACCCGCCAATACCGATGGTCAGATTTTGCGCAAATGCGCCGGAGGCGCCCATGCCGGTCAGTAGCAAGGCGGCCAAGGCAAAACGAGGGGGGCGGAATGATGAGAGGGGCATGCCGGCATTCTCCTGCTGCGGTTCGGGGCGATGCTAGCGGTGCCGCGCGCTGGCTGCTAGAAGGAAGTGAGGTTAAGGTCAAAAACAACAGGGGGCTGGGATGAAGGTTAATCTTCGGAAGTTGGTGTTGGCTGCCGGCACCGCACTCATTAGTCTTTCGGCGCAAGGCGCGCTGGCGCAAAGTGTCACCATGGCGGTGGCCGCACCCGTGACTTCGCTTGATCCGCATTACCATCAGCTTTCGCCCAATAACGCTGTCGCGGATATCATTTTCGACAAGCTGGTGAATACGGACGCCAAATCGAATAACCTGCCTGGGCTGGCGCTGAGCTGGCGCGCGGTTGAACCCAATGTCTGGGAATTCAAGCTGCGGCCCAATGTGCGCTTTCATAATGGCAATGAATTCACTGCCGAGGATGTGGCCTTCACGCTGCAGCGCCTGCCCAACGTGCCGAATAGCCCTTCATCCTTCGCGGCTTATTCGCGGCCCATCCAAGCGATTGAGATTGTGGACCCGCTGACCATTCGCTTCCGCACCGCGGCGCCGCATCCGCTGATGCCCTTGGATATGACCAATGTCCGCATCCTGGACCGTGAGACGCATCAGAACGCGACGACCGAGGAATTCAATGCGGGCCGCGCGGCGATTGGCACTGGCCCTTACCGCGTGGTGTCGCATCGCAGCGGTGACCGGATTGAATTCGAACGCAACGACAATTACTGGGGTGATCGCGCAGCCTTCCAGCGCGTGATCTATCGCATGATCACCAATGATGCGGCGCGCACTGCGGCACTGCTGGCAGGCGATGTGGAATTCATTGATCAGGTACCGACATCGGATCTGGCGAAGCTCCGGCAGGATAATCGCATTGCGCTTTCTGAGACGGTTGGCCTGCGCTTGATCTTCCTTGGCCTTGATCACCTGCGCCCGGCCAATGAGAATTCGCCCTTCATCACGGATAATGATGGCAAGCCGCTGGGCCGCAACCCGCTGCAGGATGTGCGCGTGCGGCGTGCGCTTTCGATTGCGATTGACCGCAAGGCGATTGTGGACCGCGTCATGGAAGGTGCCGCCGTGCCGGCGGGGCAATTCCTGCCTGAGGGTGTCTATACCCATGTGCCCGGCGTGACCCCGCCGGCCTTCGATCCCGATGCCGCGCGCCGCCTGCTGGCGGAAGCGGGCTATCCGCAAGGTTTCCGCATTCAGTTGAATGGCCCGAATGACCGCTATGTGAATGATGCGCGCATCATTCAGGCGATTGGCCAGATGTGGACGCGTATTGGCGTGCGTACCACGGTGGAAGCGCAACCCTGGACCACCTTCATTGGCCGCGCGGGCCGTGCGGATTTTTCCTCTCACCTTATCGGTTGGGGGTCCAACCCGGATGGTTCACATCCGCTGCGCAATATTCTGGCGACGGTGACGCGTGAGAAGGGCTGGGGGTCTTCCAATCGTGGGCGCTATTCCAACCCGCGGGTGGATGGGCTGCTTGATCAATCTCTTGTGGAATTGGATGAAGCCAAGCGCGTGCAAATGGTGATTGAAGCACAGCGCATCGCGGCCGAGGATGTGGGCGTGATCCCACTGCATATCCAGACCAATATCTGGGGTATGCGCCGCCACTTGGCGCATGATGCCCGCAATGATGAGCTGACGCGCGCGCAGGATGTGCGCCCGGCGGCGCGCTGAACCGGATAGGACCAAATGACCGTCTACCTTGTTCGGCGTATCTTGCAGGCACTGCTTGTTGTGCTGGCGATGTCGCTGATTGTCTTTATCGGCGTCTATGCCATTGGCGATCCGGTGGAAATCCTGATCAGCCCGGATGCGGACCAGATTGAACGTGAACGCGCCGTGCAGGCGCTTGGGCTCGATCTGCCGCTTTGGCAGCAATATACGGTGTTCCTGACCAAGGCCTTGCAGGGCGATTTGGGGCGGTCGTTTGTTTATAATGAACCGGCGCTGAAGTTGATTTTGCAGCGCATGCCGGCAACGCTGGAACTTGCTTTCGGTGCGACGATTGTCGCGCTGATCATTGGCCTGCCGCTTGGGCTTTATGCCGGGCTTAGGCCCGATGGTCGCTGCAGCCGCGTGATCATGGCCGGTTCCATCTTGGGCTTTTCGCTGCCGACCTTCTGGGTCGGGCTGATGCTGATTATGGTGTTTGCGGTTTATCTTGGCTGGCTGCCATCCACTGGGCGTGGCGATACGGGCACGCTGCTTGGTCTGCAATGGTCCTTCCTGACCTGGGATGGCATTCGCCATATGACGATGCCCGCGATCAATCTTGCGCTGTTCAAGATCAGCCTGGTTATTCGCCTGACGCGCGCTGGTGTGCGCGAAACCATGTTGATGGATTACGTGAAATTCGCGCGCGCCAAGGGGCTATCGCCGGCGCGCGTGACCTTCGTGCATGTGTTCAAGAATATCCTGATCCCGGTGGTGACCGTGGTGGGGCTGGAACTAGGCAGCACCATCGCCTTTTCGGTGGTGACAGAAAGCGTCTTCGCTTGGCCCGGCATGGGCAAGCTGATTATTGATTCGATCAATGTTTTGGATCGGCCGGTGATCGTGGCCTATCTGATGATGATCGTGCTGATGTTCATCGCAATCAACCTGATTGTTGATCTGACCTATTCAATGCTTGACCCGCGCGTCCGGCTGGAGAGTAAAGGCACATGAGCGACGCTGTCCTCCCCGCCAAAATCGCCGATAAGGTGGAAACGCCTTTTCGACGCTTCGTGTCCGAATTCGCGGAAAGCAAGGTGGCGCTGGGTGGGCTGGTGGTTTTCATCATCATCGCCTTGCTCGCCATCTTCGCGCCCTGGATCACGCCGCAGAACCCCTATGATTTGGCTGAGCTTGATATCATGGATGGGCGGATGGAACCCGGTACCGTGGGTGGTGCGGGGTTCACCTTTCTGTTGGGCACGGATGATCAGGGGCGCGATATGCTCTCTGGCATCATCTATGGCTTGCGGATTTCACTCATCGTCGGCGCAGGTTCCGCGTTGATTGCCTGCCTGATTGGCGCTTCGCTTGGTTTGCTGGCGGCCTATGCCGGTGGGCGGACCGATAGCGTAATCATGCGGCTTGTGGATTTGCAGCTTTCCTTCCCGACAATTCTAGCAGCGCTGATGATCCTGGCCTTTCTTGGCAAGGGCATCATGAATGTGGTGATCGCTTTGGTGCTTGTGGAATGGGCCTATTATGCGCGCACGGTGCGTGGCACGGCGCTGGTGGAACGCCGGCGTGAGTATATTGAGGCGGCGCAATGCCTAGCTTTGCCTACGCATCGGATATTGTTCCGCCATTTGCTGCCCAATTGCCTGCCGCCCTTGATCGTGGTGGGCACCATGCAGGTGGCGCGCGCCATTGCGCTGGAAGCGACCCTTTCCTTCCTTGGCCTTGGCGTGCCTATTACGGAACCATCGCTCGGCCTGCTGATTGCTAATGGGTATGAATATATGCTGTCGGGCAAATACTGGATTTCCTTCTATCCCGGCATTGCGCTGCTGATTACGATTGTTTCCATCAATTTGGTCGGCGATCAATTGCGTGATGTGCTGAACCCGCGACTAAAGAAATAGGCACATGACTTCACCTACCCTCGAAGTTCGCGATCTCCAGACGCATTTCTTCACCCGCGCTGGCGTGGTGAAGGCGGTGGATGGCGTTTCCTTTTCCGTCGGCCGCGGCAAGGTGATGGGGCTTGTCGGCGAATCAGGTTCCGGCAAAACCGTCACGGGGTTTTCCATCATTGGCCTGGTTGACCCACCCGGGCGCATCGCGGGCGGGTCCATCCTGTTCCAGGGGCGCGATCTGGCCAAACTATCCGAAGAAGAAATGCGCGATTTGCGGGGCAACCGCATCGCCATGATCTTCCAGGACCCGATGATGACGCTCAACCCGGTGCTGCGCATTGATACGCAGATGATCGAAACCGTTAAGGCACATAAAAAAGTATCGACCGAGGAAGCGCGCCAGCGGGCGCGTGATACGCTTGGTATGGTGGGCATTCCATCCCCGGATGAACGCCTGAAAGCCTATCCGCACCAGTTTTCGGGCGGCATGCGTCAGCGTGTCGCCATTGCAATCGCGCTATTGCATGAACCGCAATTGATTGTTGCCGATGAACCGACCACAGCCTTGGATGTCACCATTCAGGGCCAGATATTGGCCGAGGTGCAGAAGCTTTGCGCCACCACGGGCACTTCCATGATCTGGATTACGCATGATCTTTCGGTGGTCGCCGGCCTCGCGGATGATATTGCGGTGATGTATGCCGGGCGCATCGTGGAAAAGGGCGCGGTCAGCGAAGTGCTGGATAAGCCTTTGCATCCCTATACCCATGGCCTGATCGGCTCCGTCCCCAGCCGTAACAAGCGGGGCGAGGCGCTACGCCAAATTCCTGGTATGACGCCTTCATTGCTCAACCTGCCGCTTGGCTGCGCCTTTTGCGCGCGTTGTCCGCGCGCTTCGGAAGCTTGCATTGCGGAGCCCATCATGGCGGAGATTCTGCCCGGACGAGAAGCGCGCTGCATCCACCCCCATCTTGACGCGTCGGAGGCCGCATGAACGCCGCGCCGATGCTGGAATTGCGCGACATTACGCGCCGGTTTGAAAAGAAGCTCGATTTCGCGGGCCGCATCGCGCAGCGCCTGGGCGCTCCAGTGCGCGAAGAAATCGTGCATGCGGTGGACCGTGTGAACCTGACCGTCCGCAAGGGCGAGGTTGTGGGGCTGGTCGGTGAATCCGGCTGCGGCAAATCCACGCTTGGGCGCATGGTCGCCGGCATATTGCCGCCAACCGAAGGCACGATTTTGCGGGATGGGAGCGACATCAAGGCGCTGACAGGTGCCGAGGCGCGGCAGATGAAGCTACGCACCCAAATGATTTTCCAGGATCCCTATGCCTCGCTCAATCCGCGCATGCGTGTGCAGGATATTGTGGGTGAGGCGCCGCGTGTGCATGGGCTTTTGGATGGTGCGGCCTTTGATGATTATGTGGATGAGCAAATGCGCCGCGCGGGCTTGGACCCGGGCTTCAAGCGGCGCTATCCGCATCAATTCTCGGGCGGGCAGCGCCAGCGCATCGGCATTGCGCGCGCGCTCGCGGTGAAGCCAGATTTCATTGTTTGCGATGAGGCTGTGGCGGCGCTGGATGTTTCGATCCAGGCGCAAATCCTAAACCTGTTCATGCAGCTGAGGCGCGAACTTGATCTGACCTATCTTTTCATCAGCCATGATCTTGGCGTGGTGGAGCACCTGTCGGATCGTGTGGTGATCATGTATCTGGGGCGTGTGGTGGAAGAAGCGGATACGGAAACCGTCTTCCGCCGGCCCAATCACCCCTATACGCGGTCCTTGCTGGATTCCGTGCCGCGGATTGAAAACCGCAAGCGCGCCTTCAGCGTTGTGAAGGGGGAAATCCCGTCACCGCTCAATCCGCCCCCGGGCTGCCACTTCCATCCGCGGTGTCCGCTTGCGATGGAACGCTGCCGGGTGGAGGTGCCGAAGCTGCGGGAAATCGCGCCAGGCCAGCGCAGCGCCTGCCATTTGAACGATCAGTAATGATGCGCTTCCTTCTTGCCGCAATGCTGCTGATTGGGCTGGCTGCCTGTGAAAGTAACGGCAAGCGCGGTGGTTATGTTGGTGGCGGGGTGGGCGGTAATCGCACGTCAAACTGAAGCGTCGGGTTTTCGCGGGCGCGACGCTGCGTAAAAACTCGCCATCGCGAAAAGCGCAATCGCCAGAAGCAGCCAGGGCACGGGGCCATAGCCGCCCGCCGCATCCCACACCAACGCCAGCGCCAAGGGCGCGGCCGTCCGGGGCAGAACCGCAAAGGCAGAAAGCGCGCCGGATGTCGCGCCAAAGCCATCGCGCCCCATGATCTCCGCCACGCCCGCCGCGCGCAGAATGGTCAGCAAGCCATCCGCCACCGCCCAGGCGATGATGAAGGCAATGGTCAGCGCCAGGCTATTCGGCGCGAGCGCGAAAAGCGCCATGCCAATCGGCAGCAGCAGCAAGGCAAAACGCCCCACATGGCGCATGGCAACGCCGCGCCCAAGCGTGAACAGCACCAGCCGCGCCGCTACCTGCCCCGGCCCATGCGCGGCGGCCAGCAGCAGAACAGTCGCTTCCGGCCAGCCACGTTCGCGCAGCAGCAGCACCAGATGCGCGCCAAGCCCCGTGCCGATGAAGGCATGCGCTGCAAAGCAAAAGGCAAGCCCCAGAAACACCGGGTCGCGCAAGCGACGCAATAAAGACACTGGCGCCGCGCTTTCCGCCATGCGCTTCGGCGGCCCGGCATGGCGCAGCATATAGCCCGTGATCGCTGCCGAACCCGTTTGGATTACTGCCAAAACCAACAACGCATCTCGCCAGCCGAAAAGCCCGATCAACGCTTCCACTAACGGAATGAAGATGGTGCCGGTAAAGCCCGTGATTAGCGTAATCGCCGTGATGCTGCGCGTCACATCACGCGCTTGTGCCACCACCACCGCCATGGCCGGCCCCCAAAGGCAGGTGGCATGCGCCGCACCCAGCAGAACCCAAATCACGACAAAGGCGATGGGGTGAGAGACAAAACTCCACGCCACCAACAAAAGCGCGCCCAGCAGCGCGCCGCCTGTCATCATCGCGCGCGGCCCGTGGCGATCCTGCCAGCGCCCCGCCGGCACCGCGATCAGGCCAGAGACCAGCAAGCCGCAGGTGAAGGCGCCCGAGATCAACACGCGCGACCAGCCAAGCTCGGCCTCCATCGGCGCGACCATCAATTGGAAGGGGGTAAAAAGGCAGCCCCAGCCGACAAGCTGCGTAATCGCGGTGCCCCAGAACAACAGCCGGGGCGCAATGCGCGGCGCTTCACTCACACGGTGAATTGTTCGGCGATGATGCGCTCGGAAAGCCCGCGATCGGGGTCGAACATCAGGGTCAGTGAGACATCGCGTGCTTCGCGCACTTCAACGCGCGTCACATCACGCACTTCGGTGTAATCCGCCACTGCGGCGACAGGGCGCTTGTCCGGCTCAAGAATATCGAAGACCACCGTCGCATCAGAAGGCAGCAACGCCCCGCGCCAGCGCCGTGGGCGAAAGGCGGAAATTGGCGTCAGCGGCAGCAGATTCGCACTCAGCGGGACAATCGGCCCATGCGCGGAAAGATTATAGGCAGTGCTGCCGGCGGGCGTGCTGACAAGGATGCCATCGCAAATCAATTCCGGCAGGCGTGCCTTGCCATCCACCAGAATGCGTATCTTCGCGGCCTGGCGGCTTTCACGCAGCAGCGAAACCTCATTGATGGCAAGCGCCTCGACCGGCGGCCCATGCTGGCGGAGAGCGACCATGCGCAGCGGATGAACAGTGGCGATTTGTGCGGCAGCGAGCCGCGCGGGCAGATCATCTTCCCGATAATCATTCATCAGAAAGCCGACGCTGCCCCTGTTCATGCCATAAACCGGCAAGCCACGGCGCAGGAAGCGATGCAGGGTTTCCAGCATGAAGCCATCGCCACCAAGTGCGACGACCACCTCTGCATCTTCTTCTGCCGCGCTGCCATAACGCGCCACCAGCGCGGCGCGGGCCTTTTGCGCCTCAGGGCTTTGCGCAGCGAGGATGGTAACATGGCGGGGCGCGAAGGCGTTCATGCGCGCTTCCAACCCTGAGCAGCGGCACGGTGTTCCAACAGCGGCATGTCGCGCCGCACACGCGCGGTCAGCGCCTGGTCAATACGTGCGGTGGCGTGGCCTTTGCCATCACTTGCTTTTGCCACCACATGGCCCCAAGGGTCCGCGATCAGTGAATGGCCATAGACACTGCGTTGCGCGCCGCGTTCTTCATATTGTCCAAAAGAAGCGGCGGCGATGATCCAGCATTGCGTATCAATCGCGCGCGCACGCAGCAGCGCTTCCCAATGATCCTTGCCGGTTTGCAGGGTGAAATTGGATGGCACCAGAATGGCCTCGGCGCCCATGGTACGAAGCGCGGAATAAAGTTCCGGGAAGCGCACATCATAGCAAATGGTGCAGGCAAAGCGGATGGCGCCCGCATCAAACAGCGCCAGATCGCGCCCGCCGCCATAAAGCGCGCTCTCACGATAGCCCGTCCCATCGGGGGCGGTGATGTCGAACAGATGGATCTTGCGATAGCGCGCAATCTCTGCCCCATCCGGGCCGAAGACCAGCGTGGTGTTGAACAGCTTCTCTCCACCATTTTCGATGATGGAACCGCCATGCACCGTAATGCCGTGCCGGCGCGCCAAGCCGCGTAGCATTTCATAGGCCGGGCCGCCTTCGGCGCCTGGTGTGGGCAGTACTTCCGCAGCCGCCATGCGGGCATCTCGCCCACCGCCCAGATTGGTCCAGGTTTCCGGCAGGCTGACCAGCCCGGGCCGGTCGGCTGCAATGGCCGCTTCGATCAGCGCTTCGGCCTGCGCCAGATTGGCGGCCTTGTCGCTGCCCTGGTTCATCTGGATCACGCTGACGCGCATCCGCTTGCTCCTAACCATGTGACGCCCCCATCAAGCCGGGGCAGGGGCTTGCCCGCAAGGGGGCGCGTGTTCAGGCGCGGGGTGGGCGCCAATCCAGCTTCGGTTCGGCGCGGCGTTCGCGCAAAGATGGCGGGCTATAGGCGGGGGGCGGCGGTACGGGCGGGTTCAGCCGCGGGCCAACTTCCGCTTCGCGCCGAGGGGTAAAGCCCGCAGGTTCTTCCCAATCCTGCTCCACCGGGGCGCGCGGGGTGGCGGCAGGCCCGGTGCGGCGCAATTCGGCGCGCAGTTCCGCCAATTGCAGTTCCAGTGCTTCCAGCCGCGATTTCACGCCATAAACGGCGAAGGGCATGCCGAGGAAGGCCAGCACCAGAAGGCCCAAAAGCAGCGCCAGGATCAGGCCGGTCCAGCCAGGTAGCCCCGGCAACGTCAGGGCGGCAATGATGGCTTGCAGCGCCTCAGCCACCGGTCACACTCATGTGCCGGGCGACGGCGGGGCGGTTATGCCTGCGGTCAATCACAAAATCATGACCTTTGGGCTTGCGCGCAATGGCGTCATGAATCGCTTGGCGTAGCGTCGCTTCATCCACGCTGTGGTCGCGCAGCATGGCGCGGAATTCCGCCGCATCATCCTGACCCAGGCACATATACAGCGTGCCCGTGCAGGTCAGCCGCACGCGATTGCAGCTTTCGCAGAAATTATGCGTCATCGGCGTGATGAAGCCGATCCGCTGGCCGGTTTCCTTCACGCGCATGTAGCGCGCCGGGCCGCCTGTGCTGTAATCCGTATCTTCCAGTGTCCAGTTTTGCTTGAGCCGAGACCGCACCAGCGACAATGGCAAATACTGATCCGTGCGATCCCCGGTGATATCGCCCATCGGCATGGTTTCAATCAGGCAAAGATCAAAGCCATGTTCACCGCACCAGGCGATCATGCGGTCATATTCATGCTCATTCACGCCTTTCAGCGCGACGGCATTGATCTTGATGGCAAGCCCGGCGGCCTTGGCGGCGAAAATGCCATCCAAAGTCTGTTCAATCTTGCCCCAGCGCGTGACGGCGGCGAAGGCATTCGCATCCAAGGTATCAAGCGATACATTGATGCGCCGCACACCGGCCGCGAAAAGCTCATCCGCATAACGGACAAGCTGCGTGCCATTGGTGGTGAGTGTCAGTTCGCGCAAACCACCAGGACCGATGCGTTGGCCTAAGCCTCGGATCAGCGACATCACATTCTTGCGCACCAAAGGTTCGCCACCAGTCAGCCTGATCTTGTCCACACCGGTCGCGATGAAGGCGGCGGAGAGGCGTTCCAATTCCTCAAGCGTCAGGATTTCCGCCTTGGGCAGGAAGGTCATGTCTTCCGCCATGCAATAGACGCAGCGCAGGTCGCAGCGATCAGTCACCGAGACGCGCAAATAGGATACGTGGCGCCCGAAAGGGTCCATCAAGGGCGCGGGTTGCGGAGCGACAGCATTCATAGGCAGGATTTGGGGGCGAAGCGGGGTCCGGTGCAAGACCCTTTATTCATACAAGTAGCGCGATGGACCCCGCACCAATCAGCACAATCAGCGCAAAGGGCCGATACCAGCTTTGCGGCACCACATGGAAAAGCCGCGCCCCGATGGGCACGCAAAGCACCATAATGGGCAGCAGCACCGCAGTGCGGACCAGTACGGATAGGTCAATCAGCCCCAGAAACAGCGGCGGGAAGACGGAAATCACCGAAATCACCGAAAAGAACAGGATCAGATTGGCCCGATGCGTCTTGGCCGCTTCTGGCCCGGCCAGCAGGTAAAGGATCACCGGCGGCCCGGACATGCCCGTGGAGCCCTTCAGTAGGCCTGAGACAGCCCCCACGGCCATATTCAGCGGCAAGGGGCGGGACCCGTTGTAGCGCCAGCCCGACAGCAACAGCCCGCCAAATACCAGCACAAAGGCACCAATGGCGCGGCGCAGTATTTCTCCATCCGCGGTGATCAGGACATAGGCGCCAAGCGGCGTCATCAGCGCGGCCGTGCCGCCAATAGGCAGGATAACGCGCCGATCGGCGTCCTTGAAGGCGCTGGGGAGCAATTGGATGGAGACAATCAGTTCCATCAGCAGCATCACCGGCACCCCGGCCTTGGGGCCCCAAAGCACGGAATAGATCGGCGCCAGGATGACCGCAGTGCCAAAGCCGGCATAGCCGCGCATGAGGCCGGCAATGGCCGTGGCAATCGCAGCCCCCAGCAACCGCCAATCGGTCAGCACCGGCAGGGCAGCGTTGAAGATATCGGTCATCTTGCGGGTGGAGCCTCAATAATCAGGTCAATCAGGCGGGCATTGATCAATACCTTGCCGGCATGCTCGAAATTGACCGTGACGCGTTCCCCCACCACGGATTGGACCTGGCCCAGGCCCCAATCCGCTTCCGTTGGGTGGCGCACACGCATGCCAGGTTCTATCAATGCCATCACCATCCGCTTTCGTTCTTAATAACTCGCTAGGCTTAAGAGGATACTGTCCAACCCCATGACGCAAGTAACCCCTGAGCCTGATAGCGCCGAAGGCGCCGATCTTCATCTGCGCCTGACCCGATTGATCGGGCTCAGGCTGTGCCATGATTTGGGCGGCTTGGCAGGCACCATCGGCAATGCGCTGGAAATGCTGAATGATGCCGGCGCTGAAGCGGCGGATTTGGCCGGCGAAGCTGCGGATATGCTGCGCCGGCGCCTATTGCTGTGGCGGTCAGTGCTGGGCAGTGGGGAAGCGCGCACTTTGGGCGCGGTGCTTGGCTTGCTGAAGGGCCAGATTGCGGCAGGCCGGGCGCATCTTGAACTTGGCGATTTGCCGGAAGCGACTCCGCTTTCCGAAACCATGGTGCCTTTGCTGTTGAGCGGCCTTTTGGTGGCCGGTGAAGCCTTGCCGCGCGGTGGTGTGGTGCGCCTGGCTGGTGACCTGCAACGCGAAATCACGATTCTGCCCATTGGTACTGCGGCGAATTGGAGCCCCGTGCTGCTGCGCCATGCGGCGGGGGCGGCGCTGCCCAGCGATATTTCCAGCCGCGATGCCTTGGCGCTGTGGTTGTGCATCAGCGCCGGCGCTGCTGGTGTTTCGCTCAGCCTTGCTTTGCCGCCTGGTGAGGCTGCCGCCGCATTGATGATGACTATGCCCAACTGAATCTGCGCGGGCTTTACGCTTTATTCGCAAGCGCTGGCCCATAATCATCCCATACGACATTCCCTGGGGATGGTTATGGACGATTTACTCTCTGATTTTCTCACTGAAACCCATGAAGGCCTGAGTGCCGTGGATGAGGCGCTGCTGCGCCTTGAACGCGCGCCGGATGATGCGCCAACGCTCGCCGAGGTTTTCCGGCAGGTGCATACTATCAAGGGGACTTGCGGTTTTCTTGGCCTGTCGCGGCTGGAAAAAGTAGCCCATGCGGCGGAGACCATGCTGGGTCTTTACCGCGATGGTACCCTGGCGGTGACGCCGCAAGGCATTACGCTGATTTTTGCGGCGGCGGATGCCATTCGCAAGATCGTTGTGGGGCTTGAACAGCATGGCCAGGAACCGGATGGCGATGATGGGGCGGTAATCGCGGCCCTGGATGCAGCGGCGCGCGGCGACGCGGTTACGCTGCCATCTGTGCCGCAGGCGAAGGCCGACGCGCCTGTTGAAGTCGCGCCAACCGCAGCACCGGCGCCCCGCGCCGCCGAAGCGGTGGCTGAGGCGGTGCAGACCGAATCCGCGACCGCGCAGCAGACGATTCGCGTTTCTGTTGAAGTGCTGGAAGATTTGATGACGCTGGTCAGTGAACTGGTGCTGACGCGCAATCAGCTCATGCAATTGGCGCGCGTATCATCCGATAGCCAGATTTCGGTGCCTTTGCAGCGACTGTCGCACATTACTTCCGAATTACAGGAAGGCGTGATGAAGACGCGCATGCAGCCGATTGGTAATGCCTGGGCGAAGCTGCCCCGGCTGGTGCGCGATTTGGCCAATGACCTGGGCAAGAAAATTGATCTTGAGATGCGCGGCGCCGATACCGAATTGGACCGCCAAGTACTGGAACTGATCAAGGACCCGCTGACGCATATGGTGCGCAATAGCGGGGATCATGGGTTGGAAGGCCCGGCGGATCGTCGCGCGGCGGGCAAGCCAGAAACTGGGCGCATCCTGCTGAATGCCTATCATCAGGGCGGGCATATCATCATCGAAATCGGCGATGATGGCCGCGGCCTGCCGGTTGAGAAGATTCGTGCCAAGGTACTGGCCCAGGGTCTTACGACCGAGGCTGAACTCGCGCTGATGAGCGAACATGATGTGCTGCGCTTCATCTTCCGCCCTGGCTTTTCCACGGCGCAGCAAATCACCTCTGTCTCCGGCCGCGGGGTTGGGATGGATGTGGTCAAGACGAATATCGAACGAATCGGCGGTACGATCGACTTGCGTTCAAAGGAAGGGCGCGGCACCACCTTCACCATCAAGATTCCGCTGACGCTGGCGATTGTGTCGGCGCTGATCGTACAGGCGGGTGGTGAGCGCTTCGCCATTCCGCAGATTGGCGTGGTGGAATTGGTGCGCGTTGGCGATGAGCATGAAGGCAATACGCGCATTGAAATGATCAAGGATGCGCCTGTGCTGCGCCTGCGTGATCGCCTGCTGCCGTTGGTGTCGCTGTCTTCACTGTTGCGGCTGCGTGAGGCACCGGTTGGTGGCCTCAAGGGTTATGTTGTTGTGATGCAGGTGGGCGCCAATGTCTTTGGCATTGTGGTTGACCGCGTGTT
>CAMCHA010000015.1 GCA_945874515.1 Asaia bogorensis | reverse complement strand
CGATCAGATAGGTGGTGTCGCCCGGATCGGTGACCTCAACCTTCTGCAGCATCTGGCGGACGATCACTTCAATATGCTTGTCGTTGATCTTCACGCCCTGAAGCCGATAGACCTCCTGAATCTGGTCCACCAAGTAGTCGGCCAGCTTTTCGACACCCAGCACCCGCAGGATATCATGCGGCACGCGGGGGCCATCCACCAGCGGATCACCGCGCTTCACATAGTCGCCTTCCTGGACCGAGACGTGCTTGCCCTTGGGCACCAGGTATTCGCGCGGCACGGGCGGTTCATCACCCACCTGTTCCGGCACCACCAGGATGCGGCGCTTCGCCTTGTAGTCCTTGCCGAATTCAACGCGGCCATCAATTTCGCTGATGATCGCATGATCCTTCGGCCGGCGCGCTTCGAACAATTCGGCCACGCGCGGCAGACCACCCGTAATGTCACGCGTTTTGGAACTTTCACGCGGCAGGCGCGCCAGCACGTCGCCGGCGGCAACCGTGGCGTTGTTTTCCACCGAGAGAATCGTCCCAGGCGTCAGGAAGTAAATCGCTTCCGTGCCGTTTTCGCGCTTAACCACATTGTCGGCCTCATCACGCAGGATCAGGCGGGGGCGAAGATCAACGGCCTTGCCGGGTGCCTTGTATTCCACGACTTCGCGGAATGACAGGCCCGTCACTTCGTCCACGCGGTCAACCTGCGTAACATTCTCGATCAGGTCGGCGCATTCAACGCGGCCATTACGTTCCGTGATGATCGGCAGTGTGAAGGGGTCCCATTCAGCAAGCTTCTGCCCACGCGTGACCTGCGTACCATCCGCCGCGATCAGACGCGCACCATAAGGCACGCGCTGACGTGACCGTTCACGCCCCTGCGCATCATAAAGCGCGATTTCGCAATTGCGGCTCATCACAATCGGCTGGTTTTGACTATTGGTCACCACCACGCGATTGAGAATCTTGATGCTGCCTTCGGAAGCAGCTTCCACCGCGCTTTGTTCCGCACCACGCTGCGCGGCACCACCGATATGGAAGGTGCGCATCGTCAGCTGCGTGCCAGGCTCACCGATGGATTGCGCGGCGATCACGCCGACTGCCTCACCGATATTCACCGGCGTGCCGCGGGCAAGGTCGCGGCCATAGCAGAGGCCGCAAACGCCCTGGCGCGCATCGCAAGTCAGTACGGAACGGATCTTCACCTGCTCCACGCCCGAACTCTCGATGCGCTCCGCCTGCACCTCATCAATCAGGTTGTTGCGCGTGACGATGATTTCACCCGTTTCCGGATCAGCCACATCTTCCTGCGCGGTACGGCCCAGGATACGTTCAGAAAGTGATGAAACCACTTCCGCGCCATCCATCGCCGCACGCACGGAAAGCCCGCGTTCCGTGCCGCAATCCGGCTCAACAATGATACAATCCTGCGCCACATCCACCAGACGCCGCGTCAGATAGCCTGAATTGGCGGTCTTGAGCGCGGTATCTGCCAAGCCTTTGCGGGCACCATGGGTGGAGTTGAAATACTCCAGCACCGAGAGCCCTTCCTTGAAGTTGGCGATGATGGGCTGTTCGATGATTTCGCCCGAAGGCTTCGCCATCAGCCCGCGCATCCCGGCAAGCTGGCGCATCTGCGCGGGCGAACCACGCGCACCGGAATGGCTCATCATCCAAACGCTATTGGTCGGCTTGCCGACTTCCTGACGCTGAATTTCCTTCATCATCGCGCCGGCCACTTCATCCGTGCAGCGCGACCAGGCATCCACCACCTTGTTGTAGCGTTCGCCGGCGGTGATCAGGCCATCAAGATATTGCTGTTCGAATTCCTTGATCTCGGTCTTGGTGCGTTCGATCATGCCCTTCTTATCGTCGGGCACCACCATGTCGTTCTTGCCGAAGGAAATCCCCGCGCGCGCCGCGTGACGGAAGCCAAGCCCCATCAGACGGTCGGCGAAGATCACACTCTCCTTCTGGCCGCAATGGCGATACACGGCATCCATCACGTCAGAAATATTCTTCTTCGTGAGCTGCCGATTGACCAGCGAATAAGGCAATTGTGGATGGCTGGGCAGCAAATCCGCAATCATCATGCGCCCGGGCGTGGTCAGCACCGTCGCCGGGCCGCCATTTTCAACGCCAATATCAACCTTCGCATGCACCGCCGAGTGCGGCGCAATCAGCCCATTCGCCAAAGCCTGTTCAATTTCACGCTGGCCACGGAAAATTTGCGGGCGGAATTTCAGCGCCTCAATTTCTTCCAGCGTCAGATTCTGGCCACCCTTGGCGCCGGCGCTATGCACCAATGCCCGCACTTCTTCCACGCGTTTTTGCGCCACGCGGAATTCCGGTGTCTCAAGGCTCAGGTAATACAACCCCAACACAATATCCTGGCTTGGCACGATGATGGGCTTGCCATTCGCCGGGCTCAGAATGTTGTTGGTGGACATCATCAAGACGCGCGCTTCCAACTGCGCTTCCAGGCTGAGCGGCACATGCACCGCCATCTGGTCGCCATCGAAATCCGCATTAAAGGCGGTGCAAACCAGCGGGTGAAGCTGGATGGCCTTGCCTTCAATCAGCACCGGCTCAAACGCTTGAATGCCCAAACGGTGCAGTGTCGGCGCGCGGTTCAGCAGCACCGGGTGTTCGCGGATCACTTCTTCCAGAATATCCCACACTTCGGGACGTTCCTTTTCCACCATCCGCTTCGCGGCCTTGATGGTGGTGGCGTGACCGTATTTTTCAAGCTTCGAATAGATGAAAGGCTTGAACAGTTCCAACGCCATCTTCTTCGGCAGCCCGCATTGATGGAGCTTCAATTCCGGCCCTACCACAATTACCGAACGGCCCGAATAATCCACGCGCTTGCCGAGAAGGTTCTGGCGGAAGCGCCCCTGCTTGCCCTTCAGCATATCGGAAAGCGACTTCAGCGGGCGCTTATTCGCCCCCGTAATGGCGCGGCCACGCCGACCATTGTCGAACAGCGCATCCACCGATTCCTGCAGCATGCGCTTTTCATTGCGCACAATGATATCCGGCGCCCGCAATTCGATCAGCCGCTTCAAGCGGTTGTTGCGGTTGATGACGCGACGATAAAGATCATTCAGATCGGAAGTCGCAAAGCGCCCACCATCCAGCGGCACCAACGGGCGGAGTTCCGGCGGAATGACCGGCACTACATCCAGGATCATCCATTGCGGATGCGCGCCCGAATCGCCAAAGGCTTCCATCAGCTTCAGCCGCTTCACCAGCTTCTTGCGCTTGGCTTCCGATGTCGCGTCCTTCAGGTCCGCGCGCAGCGTCACGGCTTCTTTCTGAAGCTCGATCCCGCCCAGCATTTGCTTTACGGCTTCCGCGCCAATGCCGACGCTGAAGGAATCCTCACCGAACTCATCCAGCTTCGCCTGGTACTGATCTTCGTTCAGCAGCTGACGCAGCTTAAGGTCCGTGAGGCCCGGTTCCAGCACCACATAGCTTTCGAAGTACAAAACCTTCTCCAGCTCCTTCAGCGTCATATCCACCATAAGCCCAACGCGCGACGGCAGAGACTTCAGGAACCAGATATGCGCCACGGGGCTGGCCAGTTCGATATGGCCCATGCGTTCACGCCGCACCTTGGCCAGCGTCACTTCCACGCCGCATTTTTCACAAATGATGCCGCGGAATTTCATCCGCTTATACTTGCCGCAAAGGCACTCATAATCCTTAATAGGGCCAAAGATCCGAGCACAGAAAAGCCCATCCCGCTCCGGCTTGAAGGTGCGGTAATTGATGGTTTCCGGCTTCTTGATCTCGCCATAGGACCAGGAGCGGATCTGCTCCGGGCTCGCCATGGTGATCTTGATCTGGTCAAAAGTGACGGCTTGACCCGTCTGACCCAGGATTTTCATAAGCTCGTTCATGCGGCCAACCTCTTGAGCGGGGCCGCCGCCACGATGGCTTCGTGGCGGCTGAGCGGTGAGAGAATAAGACTAAGCTGATCCATCAGACCGGGCGATTTTCCAGATCAACATTGAGACCAAGCGATTTCAGTTCCTTCACCAACACGTTGAAGGATTCTGGAATACCAGCCTCAAAACTGTCCTGATCGCGCACGATGGCTTCATAGACCTTGGTACGACCCGAAACATCGTCCGATTTAACAGTGAGCATTTCCTGCAGCGTATAGGCAGCACCATAGGCTTCCAGTGCCCAGACTTCCATTTCGCCGAAGCGCTGACCGCCGAACTGCGCCTTACCACCCAGCGGCTGCTGGGTGACCAGGCTGTAGGGCCCGATGGAACGCGCGTGGATCTTGTCATCCACCAGGTGATGCAGCTTCAGCATATAGATATAGCCAACCGTCACCTGGCGCTCGAAACGCTCGCCCGAACGGCCATCATGCAGCCAAACCTGGCCCGAGGTATCAAGCCCGGCCTTTTCCAGCATGCCTTCAATATCGGCCATGCGCGCGCCATCAAACACCGGCGTCGCAATTGGGATACCCTTTTTCAGGTTCTCGCAAAGCTCCACCAACTGATCATCGGCCATCGGCGCGATATCGCGGGTGAAGACTTCCTCACCATAGATATCCTTCAGCTTGGCTTCCAATTCGCTGCGGCGCGCGCTGCGATGGCGGTATTCATCCACCAATTCGCCAACCTGACGGCCGAGATTGGCACAGGCCCAACCCAAATGGGTTTCCAGGATCTGCCCCACATTCATGCGCGAAGGCACGCCAAGCGGGTTTAGCACCAGGTCAACCGAGGTACCATCTTCCAGGAAGGGCATGTCTTCAACCGGTACAACGCGGCTGACCACACCCTTATTCCCATGGCGGCCGGCCATCTTGTCACCCGGCTGAAGCTTGCGCTTCACAGCGATGAAGACCTTAACCATCTTCATCACGCCCGGCGGCAATTCGTCACCGCGCTGCACTTTTTCAACCTTGCTCTCAAAACGTTTTTGCAGCTTTTCAACCGCGGCATCGAATTCGCGCTTCATGGCTTCAATTTCGGCCATCGCGGCATCATCCGCGACCGAGATTTGCCGCCATGTCGCCTTGGCGAATTCGTCCAGCACTTCATCGGTGATTACCGTGCCGGACTTGATCTGCTTAAAACCGCCGGTCGCCTTGCGGTTCAGCAGGCGTTCACGCAAGCGCGAGTAGAAAGAACGCTCCTGGATCGCCTTTTCATCGTCCCGGTCCTTGGCCAAGCGTTCAATTTCCGAACGATCAATCGCCATGGCGCGCTCATCCTTGTCGATCCCCCGGCGGGAGAAGACGCGGACATCAACAATGGTCCCAGCCACACCGGGCGGCAGCTTCAGCGATGTGTCGCGCACATCGGAAGCCTTTTCGCCGAAAATGGCGCGCAGCAGCTTTTCTTCCGGCGTCATCGGGCTTTCGCCCTTGGGCGTCACCTTACCCACCAGAATATCGCCCGGATTCACCTCGGCACCGACATAGACAATGCCGGCTTCGTCCAGGTTGCGCAGCGCTTCTTCACCCACATTCGGAATGTCGCGGGTGATTTCTTCCTGGCCGAGCTTCGTGTCGCGCGCCATAACCTCAAATTCTTCGATATGGATCGAGGTGAAAACATCATCGCGCGCGATGCGTTCGCTGATCAGGATCGAATCTTCGAAATTATAGCCATTCCAAGGCATGAAGGCGCACAGCACATTGCGCCCAAGCGCCAATTCGCCAAGCTCGGTCGAAGGACCATCAGCAATAATGTCACCCACCTTCACCACATCACCAACCCTCACCAGCGGGCGCTGGTTGATGCAGGTGGATTGGTTGGACCGCATGTATTTGCGCAGCCGGTAGATATCAACGCCGCTGGTCGTGCCATCGGCCGAGGTGGCGCGCACCACAATGCGCGCACCGTCAATCGAATCCACCACACCATCGCGGCGTGCAACAATCGTCGCCCCAGAATCCCGCGCCACCGCGGCCTCCATGCCAGTGCCCACAAGCGGCGCATCGGCGCGGATCAGCGGCACCGCCTGACGCTGCATGTTGGAACCCATCAAAGCGCGGTTCGCGTCATCGTTTTCTAGGAAGGGGATCAGCGCCGCCGCAACCGAAACAAGCTGCTTAGGCGAAACGTCAATCGCCGTCACTTCTTCCGGCTTCACCAGTCGGAAATCGCCGCCCTGACGGACCGAGACCAATTCATCCTTGAAGCGGCCATCGCCATCCACATTGGCATCAGCTTGCGCGACGATCAGGCGTTCTTCTTCCATCGCGGACAGATAGCGGGAATCACCCACAATCTGCCCATCCTTCACCAGGCGATAAGGCGTTTCGATGAAGCCGTATTTGTTCACCTTGGCAAAAGTGGCGAGTGAATTGATCAGGCCGATATTCGGCCCTTCCGGCGTTTCAATCGGGCAGATGCGCCCGTAATGCGTTGGATGCACGTCACGCACTTCAAAGCCCGCACGTTCACGCGTAAGACCACCCGGGCCAAGCGCCGAAAGGCGGCGCTTATGCGTCACTTCGGAAAGCGGGTTGGTCTGGTCCATGAACTGCGACAGCTGAGAAGAACCAAAAAATTCCCGCACAGCTGCTGCCGCCGGCTTCGCATTGATCAGGTCATGCGGCATGACGGTGTCAATATCCACCGAACCCATGCGTTCCTTGATCGCGCGTTCCATCCGCAGCAAACCAACGCGATATTGATTTTCCATCAATTCGCCAACCGACCGCACGCGGCGATTGCCGAGGTTGTCAATGTCGTCAATCTGCCCGCGACCATCCTTAAGGTCGAGCAATACGCGCAACGTCGCCACAATATCCTGCTTGCGCAGGATGCGCACATAATCCGGCACTTCTTCCAGCGAAAAGCCAAGGCGCATATTCATCTTCACGCGCCCGACCGTGGAAAGATCATAGCGTTCCATGTCGAAGAACAGGCCGCGGAACAGCGCCTCAGCCGTTTCCGGCGTCGGCGGTTCACCCGGGCGCATCACGCGATAGATATCCATCAGCGCTTCGTCGCGGTTGGAATTCTTGTCCACCGCCAGCGTATTGCGCATCCAGGGGCCGACCGCCTGATCAATGGAGAGTGTCGGCAGGCGATTGAGCCCGATTTCCTCAATCAGGTTCAGCTTCGGCTCAGTCAGTTCCTCACCGGCTTCGGCCCAGATTTCCCCGGTTTCCAAATTCACCAGGTCTTCCGCCACAAACCGGCCGAGCAATTCAGCGCGGCTCACCAGCACTTCCGTCGTACCGGCTTCGGCGATCTTGCGCGCCAGGCGCGGCGTCAGCTTCGCGTCCTTCTCCGCAACCACTACACCGGTGCGCGCATCCACCAGCGCTTCCGCAAGCTTCACGCCGCGGAAGGAATCAGGATCAAAAGTGCGCGACCAACCCTTGGGACCGCGCGCAAACACCACCTGACCATAGAAGGAATTCAAGATTTCCTCGGCATCCATGCCGCGGATTTCATTCAATTCCATCTGCCCGCCACGCTCGGCGCGCTGCATCTCAGTGGCCGCGCTATCCAGCGCGTAAAGCAGCGTGGTGACCGGCAGCTTGCGCTTACGGTCAATGCGGACATAACAAATGTCCTTGGCGTCGAATTCAAAGTCAAGCCAGGAACCACGATACGGAATGACGCGCGCGGCAAACAGATACTTGCCGCTGGAATGCGTCTTGCCCCGGTCATGGTCAAAGAAGACACCCGGGCTACGATGCATCTGGGAGACGATGACGCGTTCAGTTCCATTGATGATGAAGGTGCCGTTGTCGGTCATGAGCGGCATATCGCCCATGTAGACATCCTGCTCCTTAATGTCGCGCACCGAACGGCTGCCGGTTTCCTCATCCACATCCCAAACGATCAGGCGCAGCCGCACCTTGAGCGGTGCGGCATAGGTCAGCCCGCGCTGGATGCATTCCTCAACATCATATTTCGGATCTTCGAGTTCGTATTGCACGAACTCCAGGCGACCACGCCCGGCGAAATCATCAATCGGAAAGACCGAACGGAACACTTCCTGCAAACCCGTGACGGTGCGCGAATCCGGAAGAACTTCCATTTGAAGGAAGCTTTCATAGGATGCGCGCTGCACATCAATAAGGTTCGGCATCGGCGCCACTTCCGGCAAACGCCCGAAGCTCTTACGGATCCGCTTACGCCCGGTGAAAGACTGGGTGATCGCGTTCATGCCTGTCCTGCTCTTCTCTATCTGTCCTGCCGGCCTACCCTGCCGGCGCGGGTTATTCGCTGAACGCCCCCCGGTCTTGGACCGGGAAACGCGGGCACGGGCGGAACCTGACCCCTTTTCAGGAAGGTTCCACCCGCGCCCAACTTGTCTCGTCCGGCCCTGGCAGCGGATGCCCAGGGCCGGCCCGAAGTCTTACTTCACTTCGACCGTGGCGCCGTTTTCTTCTAGCACCTTTTTGATCTTGTCAGCTTCGTCCTTTGAGACGGCTTCCTTCACAGTCTTCGGCGCCCCTTCCACCAGGTCCTTCGCTTCCTTCAGGCCAAGGCCCGTGATGGTGCGAATTTCCTTGATGACATTGATTTTCTTGTCGCCAGCGGCGGCCAGAATGACCGTAAATTCCGTCTGTGCTTCAGCAGCCGGGGCAGCGGCAGCGGCCGGCGCAGCGGCCATGGCCATCGGCGCGGCAGCGGAAACGCCCCACTTTTCTTCAAGCATCTTGGAAAGCTCGGCAGCTTCCAGAACGGTCAGGGCGGACAGCTCCTCCACCATCTTCGCGAGATCAGCCATGTCTTTATGCTCCTTGATTTAGTATCTTGGTTTGGTTCTTGCAACTCCCCCGAGGCCGCATGCCGCGGGGGACAATACATCCGGGCCTCAGGCCGCGTCCTTCTCGGCGTATGCCGCCAACACTCGCGCCACCTGCCCACCAGGGGCCTGAAGTACGCCCGCAATCCGCGTCGCTGGGGTCTGAATCAGACCCAGCAGCTGCGCGCGCAGCGTCTCCAGGGACGGCAGCTCGGCCAGAGCCTTCACGCCATCGGCGCTCAGCGTCTGGGTTCCAAGAGCGCCGCCCAGGACAACAAACTTATCGTTTGTCTTGGCGAACTCCACGGCGGTTTTCGCAACGGCCACAGGGTCCACTGACCACGCAAGCGCGGTCGGACCCTTCAGCAGCGGCGAGATGCCTTGGAAGCGGGTGCCTTCGAGGGCGCGGGTGGCCAGGCGGTTCTTCGCGACCTTATACGAAGCCCCAGCCGCGCGCATCTTACGCCTGAGTTCACTCACAGCCGTGACAGTCAGCCCATCATTGCGGGCAACCAGCACGAAGGAGGTCTCGGCGAAGATCGTGGCGAGGGATTCGACGAATTCGCGCTTCTCCGATCTTTCCACTCTACGTCTCCGTCGGTGACTAGGGCCTTTTGGAAGGGCTCCAGCCGGGTTCACTCGGGGGCCGGCACCGGTATGGCACCAACCCCGGTTCGCCTGTCAGTCCGGAACGCCAAACCAAGCCAAACCAGGGACTTTCCCTGGGAGGTCTCTGCTTGGGCACCCCGTCTATCCCCTGCGAGCCCGAGGGCCCTTTACTGTCCCGAAGGACAACAGGAGGTCTCCGACAGGTTCGGGCATGGCCGAAGGCCATCCCCTGCCCGCTTGGCCCCATAAGGACCAAGCGAATTCAATGCACGGCCAAGGGCCGCGCGAAAACCTTAATTGGCCGAAGCCGAAAGGCTGGTGACATCCACCTTCACGCCGGGGCCCATGGTGGAGGAAACCGCCACCTTCTTCACATAGGTCCCCTTGGCGCCGGTCGGGCGGGCACGCTGGATCGCTTCCACGAAGGCGCGGGCATTTTCGAGCAGTTGCGCTTCGCCGAAGGATGCCTTGCCAATGCCGGCATGCACAATCCCAGCCTTCTCAGCGCGGAATTCCACCTGGCCAGCCTTGGCCGCGGTCACGGCACCCTTAACATCCATGGTCACGGTGCCAAGCTTCGGGTTCGGCATCAGGCCACGGGGGCCGAGCACCTTACCAAGCCGGCCCACCAGACCCATCATGTCAGGCGTCGCAATGCAGCGATCGAACTCGATCTTGCCTTCCTGCACCAGGGCGGCCAGGTCATCGGCGCCCACCACATCCGCGCCGGCGGCCTTGGCTTCATCAGCCTTGGCGCCACGGGCGAAGACGCCAATGCGCACGGTCTTGCCGGTGCCATGGGGCAGGCCCACCACGCCGCGCACCATCTGGTCCGCATGGCGGGGGTCAATGCCGAGATTCATCGAAATTTCAATGGTTTCGTCGAACTTCGCCTTGGCCGCGCCGCGGGCGAGCTTCACCGCCTCATCCAGCGCATACGTCTTTTCACGGTCAAAACCCGTATAGGCCGCCTTTAGGCGCTTACCTTGCTGTGCCATGATCTTAGCCCTCCACCACGGTCAGGCCCATGGCACGGGCGGAACCCGCAAGCATGCTCACGGCAGCGTCAACGTCATTGGCGTTCATGTGCTGCATCTTCACCTTGGCGATTTCCACCAGCTGAGACTTGGTCACGCGGCCAATCGGCGCGGCCTTGCCCGGCGCGGTTGAGCCCTTATCGAGCTTCGCAGCCTTCAGCAGGAAATAGGTGTTGGGGGGCGTCTTGGTGATGAAGGAAAAGGTGCGGTCCGAATAAGCCGTGATGACCACGGGCGTCGGCGTGCCCGGTTCCATCTGCTGCGTCGCCGCGTTGAATTCCTTCACGAATTGCATGATGTTCAGGCCACGCTGACCAAGCGCGGGCCCGACGGGCGGCGAGGGATTCGCCTTGCCGGCCGGGATCTGCAGCTTGATATAGCCTGCGATCTTCTTCGCCACTGTCTAAATCCTCTCTCATAAATCCGAGAGGCCCGCGGTGCATGCGACCCAAAAAGGTCTCCCGCGTTCCCCAAAACGCCTAACAGCCCCTTGGATTACTCCCGGGGCGGTGCAGCGGAGGAGGGTGTTTAAGGGGTGTGGGCGGGCGCGTCAAGCGGGTTTCCATCTGGCCAAGGGTGCGCTGCTTCGCCATAAGGGGGCATGCCTGCTCAAGCCTGGATTGTCGTTATTGCCGCCGCTGCCTCGGTCTCCTTAGCACTTGGGGCGCGGCAGACCTTTGGGTTGTTCTTGCTCCCGCTTGGCACGGAACACGCCATCCCAGCCTTTGCCTATGGCGCAGCGGTAGCGCTGCATAATTTGCTTTGGGGCGTGGGCCAGCCGCTGGCCGGGGCTTTGGCGGATAAGATCGGCGCCGGGCGCGTGGCCTTGGGGGGCGCGGTGATCTACGCCATCGGCCTGATCCTGCCCGCGATATGGCCCAGCACGCCAAGCCTGATTATCGGGATTGGCGTTCTGACCGCGCTTGGCGTGGCGGCGGCAGGGTCTGGCACCGTGCTTGGCGCGGTCGCCCGCGCAGTGCCGGAAAACCGCCGGGGCGATGCTTTGGGGCTTGCATCCGCCGGCGGGTCCATCGGCCAGGCGGCGCTGATCCCCTTCGTGCAATGGGGCATTACGGATTACGGCACCTCCGGCGCCTTCCTCATGCTGGCGGCCACCATGGCGCTGATGATCTTCGTGGCACCCCGGCTGGAATGGGCGCCACCTGGGCCGGGGACCGGGCGCCCAACCGGGCTGGCCGGCCTGCCCGCGCTTGCAAAGCGTGCCTTGGCGCAGCGTGATTTCGCGCTGCTGACGCTGGGCTTCTTCGCCTGCGGCTTTCAACTGGCCTTCCTGACCACGCATCTGCCGGCACATCTTTCGCTCTGCGGCCTGCCGGCCGGACTTGGCGTGACGGCGCTGATGCTGGTGGGGCTGTTCAATATCCCGGGATCATGGCTCTGCGGGCGGATTGGAAATAGCATCCGCCCGGAAGTGGCCCTGGGCGGGATTTACATGATCCGCACGATTGCGATTGCGATTTTCGCCAATGTCACGCCCACCGAATGGGGTACGCTGATCTTTGCGGCCGTGATGGGTTTTATCTGGCTGGGCACCGTTCCCTTGACCTCGGCCGCCATTGCGCGGCGCTTTGGGGTGGCGGATCTGGGCGCGCTTTACGGGATTTGCTTCTTCTCCCACCAAATGGGCGGGTTTCTAGGGGCGGGTGCCGGCGCCTGGGTGGTGGATGCCACTGGCAGCTACGCCGCCTTCTGGCCGGTGATGCTGGTGGTGGGCGTGATTGCGGTGGTGGCGAATTGGGTCACGCGGCCCATGAAGGTGGCACCCGCTTGATGCGCAACGCCCGCCCGGTTGTCCCCCCGCCCGGGCTGGGCTAATCCACCGCTCCCAGGCGCGCCGCCGCGCCGTTATTTGAGCCAGGCCAAACCACCATGCCCATCATGCCCGATAGCTGGATCCGCAAAATGGCGGCGGAACACGGCATGATCCAACCCTTTGTCGAAGCACAGCGGCGCGAGGGTGTGATCTCCTATGGCCTGTCTTCCTATGGCTATGACGCGCGGGCCGCGGATGAATTCAAGATCTTCACCAATGTGGACAATGCCATTGTGGACCCCAAGGCATTTTCCGAAGAT
Organism: Asaia bogorensis; assembly: GCA_945874515.1. Taxonomy (GTDB): domain Bacteria; phylum Pseudomonadota; class Alphaproteobacteria; order Acetobacterales; family Acetobacteraceae; genus Neoroseomonas; species Neoroseomonas bogorensis_B. The sequence continues at coordinate 1,456 of CAMCHA010000015.1, read as the reverse complement.
GGCTTCGTCACACGCAAGGGGCCGGTTTGCATCATCCCGCCCAATTCCTTCGTGTTGACCCATACGGTCGAATATTTCCGCATCCCGCGCGATATCCTGGTGATCTGCCTTGGCAAATCCACCTATGCGCGCTGCGGGCTGATTGTGAATGTCACGCCGCTCGAGCCCGAATGGGAAGGCCAGGTCACGATTGAGATCAGCAATACCACCCCTCTGCCGGCCAAGGTCTATGCCAATGAGGGCATTTGCCAATTCCTGTTCCTGAAGGGCGACGCACCGCCCGAAGTCAGCTACGCAGACCGCCGCGGCAAGTATATGGGACAGCGCGGCGTCGCGCTGCCGAAACTCTGATGGACCGTATTCTCATCCGCGGCGGGCGCGTGCTTTCGGGCAGTATCCCAGTCTCCGGCGCCAAGAATGCTGCCCTGCCCCTGATGGCGGCGGGGTTGCTGGCCGATGGGCCGCTCACGCTCACCAATGCGCCTGACTTGGCCGATGTCGCCACCATGGCGGGGTTATTGGCGCATCACGGGCTGGTCGTTGAACGCGACAAAACCGCGCGCAGCATCACCATCAGCGGCGCCGCCACCGATCTGGAAGCGCCTTATGATCTGGTGCGCAAGATGCGGGCTTCCGTGCTGGTGCTCGGCCCCTTGCTGGCCCGCCATGGCCGCGCGCGCGTCAGCCTGCCCGGCGGCTGCGCCATCGGCACGCGTCCGGTTGATCTGCACCTCAAGGCGTTTGAGCAAATGGGGGCGGAGATTGAGATTACCGCCGGCTATATAGAAGCCCGCGCGCCAGGTGGCCTGAAGGGTGCGCGCATCATCTTCCCGCAAGTCTCGGTTGGCGCCACGGAAAACATCCTGATGGCGGCAGCTTTGGCAAGCGGGCAAAGCGAGATTTTGAACGCGGCACGCGAGCCTGAAATCACCGACCTTGCTGCCTGCCTGATGCGCATGGGGGCACGGATTGAGGGCATCGGCACAGATCGTCTGCTGGTGGAAGGTGTGGCAAGCCTTGGCGCCGCAACGCACCCCATCATTGCAGACCGAATCGAAGCCGGCACCTTTGCTTGCGCCGCTGCCATCACCGGCGGTTCGCTGCTGCTGCAAGGGGCGCGCTTGGATCATTTGGGCGCGGTGACGCGCACGCTGCGTGAAGCAGGCGTGGATGTCGCGGAAGAAGAAGGCGGGCTTCGCGTCACACGCAGCAATGGCCTGCGCGGTGCTGATGTAATGACCGAACCCTTCCCCGGCTTCGCCACTGATATGCAGGCGCAATTCATGGCGCTGATGTGCGTAGCCGAAGGCGCTTCCATGATCACCGAGACGATCTTCGAAAACCGCTTCATGCATGTGCCGGAGCTTTCGCGCATGGGTGCGCGCATCAATTTCCATGGCGCTTCCGCCATTGTGCGCGGCGTGAAAAAGCTTTCCGGCGCGCCGGTGATGGCGAC
>CAMCHA010000014.1 GCA_945874515.1 Asaia bogorensis | reverse complement strand
CCGGGGCCGCACCATGCGGTGGGAAGGGGGTTCCGGCCGGGCATGTCCATGGGGCCACGGCGCGGGAGGCGGGGCTATAGCGCCGCAAAGTTTTCCACACAAGACCCGCCCCAGAGAAACGGAGATTTCACCTTTATGGGTGTTTAATGCCCCCGTGATCACCCGGCGGTTTGGCCGCCCCTTGGATTCAGGACGAAGTCTCATGTCGCATTCGCAAGCGGATACAGTGCCGGACCCGGAAGTGCTCAGGGCCGCTATGGAGCCCCTTTTCGGCGATTTGCGCGCCTTTATGGACCGCCGCATCTCTGAAGTCAGCGCCGAGGTATCCGCCAGCGTGCAGCTTCTGGGCATGAGCGAGGAAAACCTGGCCAGCCAGATATCCTCCGTTCATGAAAGAATCGCCGGCATGATTTCCGCGCCTCAGCCGGGCAACCGCACCTCCGGCCAGGAGCTTGAGGCGGTGGTCCAGGCGACGGAAGCAGCCGCCAATACCATTTTGGAAGCCGCCGAGGCCATTCAGGAATGGCTTGAGAAGGGCTCTGGCAGCCCAGATGCCCTGCCGGCCATCACTGAAAGGGTGAATGCCATTTTTGAGGCTTGTTCCTTCCAGGATTTGACCGGCCAGCGCATCCGCCGCGCCATTCGCGACTTGCAGCAGGTCGAATCTATTCTGGAGGATATTCTGCCCGAAAGCGCCCAGCCTGGCCCCAATGCTTCCCGCCCCAAGGTGGAGCTGAAGGGCGTGGTGCAGACCGTGGCAGACCCGAAGATGGCCGGCCCCGATCTGGAGCAGGATGAGATTGACCGGCTGCTGAACGGGTAAATAATGGGTGGCGGGCCGGAAGCGGGTTCCGGTTCCGCGCGCGGCGGCCGAGAGCGATCCCCGTACAGGGGGGTACGGGAACCGCTCTAAACCTTTGTCTGATCGCATTTTCCGAGCCGCCAAGTGATTCCACTTGGCTTGAAAATGCTCTATATCCCCGCCCATGCTTTCCTTCCGCAAGATGCATGGGCTCGGCAATGATTTCGTGGTGCTGGATGGCCGCGCCGCACCGCTCGGCCTGATGCGCGCTGAGATTGTGGCGCTTGCGGATCGCCGGCGCGGCATTGGCTGCGACCAATTGATCATCATGGAGTCCCCGGCGGCGGGCGCCGATGTCTTCATGCGCATCCACAACCCGGATGGATCGGAAGCCGGCGCGTGCGGCAATGCCACGCGCTGCATCGCTTCCCTGATATCGGCGGAAACAGGTAAGGCGCAGGTGGTGGTGCGCACTATCTCCGGCGATTTGCCGAGTGAAAAGACCCCGGGTGGGCTTTGGCGCGTGGATATGGGGCCAGCGCGGCTTGGATGGCGGGATGTACCCCTGGCGCGGGAAGCGGATACGCTGCATGCGCCTCTGGCCTGTGGGCCAGTGGCGGACCCAGCGGCCTGTTCAATGGGCAATCCCCACGCGACGTTTTTCGTGCCCGATCTCGATGTGCTGCCGATCAGCGAAATAGGCCCGCGTCTTGAACTCGATCCGATTTTCCCGGACCGCGCCAATATTGGCTTTGTCCAGGTGATGTCACCGGATCATCTACGCCTGGTGGTCTGGGAAAGGGGTGCGGGGCTGACGCTCGCCTGTGGGTCTGGTGCCTGCGCGGCCATGGTGAATGCGCATCGTCGGGGGCTGACCGGGCGGGCTGCCCGGATTTCCATGCCGGGCGGTGATCTATTCATGGAATGGCGCCATGATGGCCATGTGCTGATGACCGGCCCCGTCGCCACTGCCTTTATTGGGCAGGTTGATCCCAAGGCATTACTTGCATGAGCAGCGCGGAAGCCCCTCGGCTGCTGAGTTTCGGCTGTCGGCTCAATACCTATGAGAGTGAGGCAATGCGCGACCTGGCCAGCAAGGCCGGCCAGGGTAATGCCATCATCGTTAATACCTGCGCGGTCACGGCGGAAGCTGAACGCCAGGCGCGCCAGGCGATCAGGAGGGCGCATCGTGACAATCCCGGTGCGCGCATCATCGTGACCGGCTGCGCGGCGCAAATCGCGCCCGATAAATGGGCCGGGCTTCCGGGCGTGGAACGTGTGATCGGCAATGCCGAGAAGCTGAAGCCCGAAACCTGGGCCGCTTTGGATGCACCGCCCGCGCCAGTCAGTGACATTATGGCCGCGCGCGAAACCTCCGCCCATTTGGTGACGGAATTCGCCGGGCGTGCGCGCGCTTTCGTGCAAGTTCAGCAGGGTTGCGATCATCGCTGCACCTTTTGCGTCATTCCCTTCGGGCGTGGGCCATCTCGGTCTGTCCCGATGGGCGCCATTGTTGAACAGCTTCGTGCCCTGGTGGCGGCTGGGTATCGGGAAGCGGTGCTGACCGGGGTGGATGTCACCTCCTACGGGCCTGACCTGCCGGGTAGCCCGACACTTGGGCAAATGATCCGTCGCGTGCTGGCGCTGGTGCCAGAATTGCCGCGGCTTAGGCTTTCCTCGCTCGATCCCGTGGAAGTGGATGAAGACCTGTGGCGGCTGATTGCGGAAGAACCCCGCCTGATGCCGCATTTGCATCTTTCCTTGCAGCATGGGTCGGATTTGATCCTGAAGCGCATGAAGCGGCGGCATTTGCGCGCCGATGCCATAGCGCTGGCCGAAAAGGCGCGGCGGCTGCGCCCCGATATCGTCTTTGGTGCTGATCTGATTGCAGGTTTCCCGACTGAAACCGAAGCCCAATTTCAGGAAAGTCTTGATCTCGTAAGGGATTGCGATCTCTCTTTCCTGCATGTCTTCCCCTATTCGGAACGCCCAGGCACGCCGGCAGCGCGCATGCCGCAAATCCCGGTGCCGGAACGTCGCGCGCGGGCGGCGCGGCTGCGCGAAGCCGGGGCGGCGGCGGCGGCGCGCTATTTCGCGGCGCGGCTGGGGCAGGAGGAGCATGTTTTGTTGGAACATCCCGATCGCGGCCATACGGAATATTTTGCGCCGCTGCGCTTGCTGGGCAGTGCGGGGCAGCCGGGCGAAATCCGCCGCCTGCGCGTGACCGGCGCCGATGCGGATGGGCTTTTGGCGGAGGCCGCCTGATGGCGTTGCGTGATTTCTTCGGCCGTTTACGCGGCGGCGGTGCGCCGCAGCCAGCGCCTGAAATACCGATTCCCGGACCGCCTGAAGCGCCGCCGGCTCGGATTGCGGAAACCCCTCCCCCACTCCCGGAGGCAGCACCGGCTGACATCCCGCAGCCTGAGGCAGAGGCACCCGCCAAAACCGGCTGGTTCGCGCGGCTGAAGGCGGGTCTTTCACGCTCCACCGCCAAGCTCACGGACAGCGTTGTTTCCCTGCTGCACAAGCGGCGGCTGGATGATGAGGCGCTGGAGGAGTTGGAAGAAACCCTGATCACGGCTGATCTGGGTGTCGCGGCTTCGCGCCGGATTGTGGAAGGCTTCCGCCGCACGCGCTTCGGCAAGGAAGTAACCGATGAGGAAGTGAAGACCGCGCTGGCAGATGAAATCGCCGCCATTCTGGAACCCGTGGCGCGACCCATGGAAATCATCCCTGCCCGCGCGCCGCATGTGGTGCTGGTGGTGGGCGTGAATGGCACGGGCAAAACCACCACTATCGCCAAGCTTGGCCGGCATTATGCGGAACAGGGGCTGAAAATCGGCTTTGTCGCGGGCGATACTTTCCGCGCCGCGGCGGTGGAACAATTGCAGGTCTGGGCGGGGCGGACCTCCGCACGGTTTTTCGCGCCCGCCAAGCCTGGTGCCGATGCGGCGGGGCTGGCTTTTGATGCGCTGACCGCAGCGCGCGCCGATGGGCTAGATTTGCTGTTGGTGGATACGGCTGGCCGGTTGCACAATAAAACTGCGCTGATGGAAGAACTCCGCAAAATCATCCGCGTCATCAAGCGGGTGGATGAAACAGCGCCGCATTCCGTGCTGCTGGTGTTGGATGCGACCACGGGGCAAAACGCCGTGCAGCAGGTGAAGGTTTTCAAGGAAATGGTGGATGTCACCGGGCTTGCGGTGACCAAGCTGGATGGCTCGGCCAAGGGCGGCGTGGTGGTGGCTTTGGCACAGGAATTCGACCTGCCTGTGCATGTGGTGGGCGTTGGCGAAAAGGCCGAGGATTTGCGCCCCTTCGCGGCGCGGGATTTTGCGCGTGGGCTGATGGGGCTGGATTAGTCGATTTTTTGCGGCCCGCCTGATCGAACAGGGAATGATAAGGAAAACTTCCGATGCGCTACTTTGATGAAAACTCCATCACCGATGCCGTTCTGCAACGGTTGGCGGGCGCAGAGGATCCTCGGCTGCGCCACGTCGCGCAAAGCCTTGTGAGGCATCTGCATGCCTTCGTCCGCGATGTTGAACCAAGTTTCGAGGAATAGCAGACTGCGATCAGCTTCCTGACACGCATCGGCCATATGTGCGATGGCAAGCGCCAGGAATTCATCCTGCTGTCAGATACGCTTGGCGTTTCAATGCTGGTGGATGCGATCAATCACCGGCTGCCGGCAGGCGCCACGCCCACCTCGGTGCTCGGCCCGTTTTATGTTGAAGGCGCGCCGGAATTGCCACTGGGGGCAGAGGTTGCGCGCGCCATGAAGGGCGAAGCGCTGCATGTCTCCGGCCGTGTTTCAACCGCAGGCGGAAGCCCCATTGCTGGCGCTATCGTGGATATCTGGCATTCGGATGAGGATGGGTATTACGATGTGCAGCGCCCTGATCAGCCGGATGCCAATCTACGCGCGCGTTTTTGCACCGATAGCGAAGGGCGTTTCCATTTCTGGACCCTGACACCCACCTCCTACCCCGTGCCAGATGATGGGCCGGTGGGGGAATTGCTGCGCGCCACCGGCCGGCACCCGATGCGCCCGGCGCACATCCATTTCATGATTGCCGCACCTGGGCATGAAACCCTGGTGACGCATGTTTTTGTCGCCGGCGATCCCTATTTGGATAGTGATGCGGTCTTTGGCGTGAAGCAGGAATTAATCGCCGAATTCACGCAACATCCCCCCGGAACGGATCCCGATGGCAAGGTCATGAATTCCAGCTGGCGCAAGCTTGTCTATGATTTTGCACTGAAGCGGCATGATTGAGGCGAAGCGCCTTGCCCATGGCATAAGTTACTTGGCAGGCGCTTCTGTATTTGCCTCAGATCATTTCACGCGGCATCGAAAAATCCCCGATAGGCTCAATCCACCTTGATATTGCCATCGCGGATCACGCGCGCCCATCTTTCGCGATCGGTTGCGATGAAATTGCGAAAGGCTTCCTGAGTCATAGGGGCGGGTTCAGTTCCCTGCGCCACCAGGCGCGCGCGGAAGGCTTCGCGGGCCAGCGCCGCATTCACTTCCCGATGCAACCGATCCACAATCGCGGTTGGCGTGCCTGAAGGCGCCATGAGCCCGTAAAAGCCAACCCCTGCATAGCCAGCCACACCAGATTCAGCGATTGTTGGTACATCCGGCAAGGCAGGGTCGCGCCGCGCGGTGGTCACGGCAATGGCGCGCACGCGCCCGCCCTGGATATGCGGCAGCGCAGTAGGCGTGGTGTCGAACATCATGGAAAGCCGGCCGCCGATTGTATCCACCACGGCCGGACCCGTTCCGCGATAGGGGATATGGGTGATGTCCACCCCGGTCATTTGCTTCAGCAATTCCATGAACAAATGCTGCGCGCTGCCCGTGCCGCTTGATCCGTAATTCAATTCGCCCGGCTTGGCGCGTGCCAAGGCCAGCAATTCGATCAAATTGCGGGCGGGCACGGATGGATGCACCACAAGAACGGAAGCGACGGTGGAGACCATCCCAATTGGCACCAGATCCCGCGCGGGATCATAAGCCAGGCGCAGTAACGCCGGGTTGATCGCAAGCGGGCCTGTTGACCCCATCAGCAGCGTATAGCCATCGGGCGCACTGCGCACCACCGCTTCCGTACCGACGGAGCCACCCGCGCCGGTGCGGTTTTCCACCACCACTGATTGCCTTAGCGCTGGCGTCAATTCTTCGGCGATATTGCGCGCCAGAACATCGGCAGCCCCACCTGGCGGAAAAGGCGAAATCAGCCGCAGGCTACGCGCCGGCCAGGCTTCCTGAGCCGAAGCCAGGGCAGGAAAGGCAAAAAGCCCGGCAAGGGCAGCGCGTCTTGTGGTCATGGCACAATCCTTCTTGGGGGGGCGCGACGCTTAACGAAGCACCAAGGCTTGACGGCCCGCGTCATACAACCAGACTAGCTGCAAAGCCCCCTTCAAGGAAGCCACGCATGTCCATGCCCCTGCTTTTCACGCCCATCACGCTGCGGTCAGTCACGCTGCCCAATCGCGTAGCGCTTTCGCCGCTTTGCATGTATTCGGCCAAGGATGGGCTGGCGAATGGCTTCCATTTTTCGCACCTGACTGCGGTTGCGCGCGGGCGCGCAGGCTTGGTCTTCACGGAAGCCACCGCGGTGGCGCCGGAAGGGCGCATCACCCATGGCTGCTGCGGGCTTTGGAATGACGCGCAAGTGGAAGCATATCGCCCCATTGTGGATGCCATCATCGGCTTTGGGTCTGTGCCGGCCATTCAAATCGCCCATGCCGGGCGTAAGGCTTCCGTGCAGCCGCCCTGGAAGGGTAGCACGCCGCTCCGCGCCGAAGATGCCGCGACGGGTTCGCCGCCTTGGGAGTGCTTTGGGCCAACGTCGGAACCGGTCGGGCCAAGCTGGCACGCGCCAACCGCCATGACTGAGGCGAAAATCCAGGAAACGGTAAAGGCCTTCGCCGCCGCTGCCGTGCGTGCTGCCAAGGCAGGGTTTCGCGTGCTCGAAATTCATGGCGCGCATGGGTATTTGATCCAGGCTTTCCTTTCGCCCATCGCGAATAAGCGCAATGACCGCTATGGCGGGGATCTGGCCGGGCGCATGCGCTTTGCCCTGGAAGTGACCGAAGCGGTGCGCGCGGCTTGGCCGGCTGATTTGCCACTATTCTTCCGCATCTCCGCCGTGGATGGCACCGCTGAAGGCTGGAGCCTAGATGATTCCGTGGTGCTGGCGAAGGAGCTTAAGGCGCGCGGCGTGGATGTTGTGGATTGCTCGGCGGGTGGTGTTTCGGGCGCGCCAGCCTTCCGCGCGAATGATTCAGGCCAGCCGCTCCGCACCCGTGCTGAGCGGCCGCCGGGCTTTCAGGTGCCCTATGCTGAACGCGTACGGCGCGATGCGGGCGTTGCCACCATGGCGGTTGGTGTGATTATCGCGGGTGATCAGGCCGAGGCGATTTTGCAGGAAGGTCGCGCCGATCTGATCGCGGTCGGTCGCGAATTAATGTACGATCCCTATTGGACGCTGAAGGCCGCCGAGAGCCTCGGCTGCGACCCGGGCAATAAGATGTGGCCCGATAATTATGGCTGGGCCATTCAGCGCCGTTCGGAAATCATGGCGGCGGCGGGGCGGCGATAAGGTCTTTTCAAGCCAAGTTGGATAGCTTGGCGCCCTGGAAAATGCGACCAAGCAAGGGTTGGGTGAACCGCCCCGATTTTACAGTAGGCTCCAACTTCCAAATAGGTTGGAGCCCTTATGCGCAAACCGATGAACTGGCGTGCCCCCCTGAATTGGCGTCCATTTTCGGTAGAGCCTGTTCCTCAGGAGGGCGGACGAATGAAACGCTGTAGGTTCAGCGATGAGCAGATGATCGGGATTTTGAAGGGACTTGACCCTCCGCCGTCCGGCTCACGCCGTGAAGATCGCCCGCCCCTCCTTGATGGTCTGCACCACCGCGACATCGCGGATCTGCGCCGCCGGGATCTTCAGCGGGTTGCGGTCCAGGACAACGAAATCAGCGAGCTTGCCGACTTCTAGCGTGCCCTTCGTCTTCTCCTCGCGGATCTGGAAGGCTGCATCGGCGGTGACGGCCCGTAGCGCGGTATAGGCGTCGATGCGCTGCTCCGCGGCCAGCACCTGGCCGCTTTGTGTTGTGCGCTGCGTCGCCGCCCAGACCAGCGGCAGGATCTCCGGCGGGGTGATTGGCGCGTCATGCGAAAGGGTGAAGGGAATGCCTGCGCGCTGCATGCTGGCGGTCGCGTTCGTGGTGGCCATCCTCTCCGCCCCGAAGATCGGCGCCAGGTCATCGCCCTGGTTAAAGAGAGAGATGGTGAGGAAGCTTGGAATAGCGCCAAGCGCTCTCATGCGCGCGATCTGGTCCGGCCGGACATAGGCGCAATGCACGAAGACTGGCCGATGGTCGCGCATGCCGTGCCGCGCCACCGCCGCCTCGATCGCCCGCAGTGCCTGCTCCACCGCGGCGTCGCCGTTCAAATGCATGTTGATCTGGAAGTGCGTGGTCCAATGTTCGTCAAAGGTCTTGAACAGCACCTCGTCCGAAATTTGCGAATAGCCGTGGAAATCCTTGTCGCGCCCCGGTGGCGGCACGGCGAAGGGCTTCGACATCCAGGCCAGCACCGGATTGCCGTCTAGCCAGAATTTGGCGCCACCGAGCCTTACGCGATTGACGTAGCGGCCATCCATGTCCGGGCGCGCGGCGCGCAGCCTCTGCGCGGTGCCGCTGGCCTCAGCGCCATAGGCCTGGCCGACGCCGTAGGCTTGCTTCGTCACCTCGTCCACCTTGTCGTCCTTGGCAAATAAAACAAGATCGATGGGCAGCAGGTTACGCTCGATCGCGCGCAGCACGAGGGATACGTCATCGGCGCCAAGGCCAAGGCCGCATTCCATTGCCGTGGTCTGGCCGTTGCGCGCCCAGGCTGCGGCCGCCGCTGTAAATACGCGATCAGCGGCGGCACCCTCAAAGGGGGGGCGGCGGTTGCGCACATCAATCAGCGCAACTTCTTCCATGGGGCCGAGTGGCGTCTTGCCGCCGGGTGCCCGCACATATTCGCCGCCATGCGGATCGGGGGTTTTCTCATCAATGCCAAGCGCGCGCATCATCGCATGGTTCATCGAACCACCATGGCCTGAGGAATGTACCACCAACACCGGCCTGTCAGGCGAAATCGCATCCAACTCGGCCGCCGTCGGGTGGCGCTTCTCGGGCATCTTCAGCGGGTCATAGCCCATGCCAACAATCCAGCCTTCGCCCGGCGATTGAGCGGCATGCGCCTGCATGCGGCGCACGAGCTCGGGGATATCGGCAACGCCCCTCAACGAAGCATCGGCTAGGTTCTTGCCGTAATAGACCATATGGCCATGAGCATCGATGAAGCCTGGCAGCAGCGTGCGCCCACCGAGATCAATCACCTGCGTCGTCGCCCGCCGAAGCCGCATCGCCTCGGCACGGCTGCCGAGGAAGGTGATGCGGCCGGCCTCGACGACGATCGCCTCGACATAGGCGGCCTGAGGTCCGGCCATGGTGATGATGTCGCCGCCGACAAAGATCAGGTGATCGCTATTCGGCTCCGTGGCGCGCGCTTCCGGGGCGAAGACGGTTTCCGCGACCAATGCGCTGGCGGTGGATGCTGCGGCGCGGCGCCCAAAAACGAAGGCGCCTGCCCCCTTCATCAGCGTGCGGCGGCGCGGTTGCTTGTCATGATCTACAGGGGCAAAAAGGCAAGCAAGACACATCAGCACATACTCCCGTGGTTAGGGCATCGGCCCGTTGCTGTCAGAACTTGAATGCGGTGGTCGCCATCACTGCGGGGCCGCTATTGGTGAGGTAACCGATGCCGCTGGTCCGGCGCCAGGTGAACTCAAGGCCGAGATCCCAGAAATTGGCGGGCGACCACATCAAGTTCGCGAAGATGGTCGAATTGTAGCGAATTTGGCCCGGCCCAAGATCTTGGCGGCTGACCATATCCTGGCCATAGCCGGCGTAGCTGCGCAGGTTCTTAGTCCAGTAATAGCCGACCTCGCCCCAGCCACCCCAGCTTGTCAGTTCCTGGTAGGTGATGGGGTTGTTGGTTTGCAGGATGGTACCAAGGTAGTTGCCGAGCGCCTGGCCGGCATAAACCTCACCCTGGATGCCAAAGCGGTCCCCGATGCGCAGGCCCACATCAACCGCACCGCCGCTGATGGTGGTGATCGGCGGTGAGATATTGGGGTTGGCGACACGGTTGCGGAACTCGCCCGCGACACCGGAGACGCCGATCTCAATGGCTGAGCGCGGCATCCAGGTCTCCGGAGTCGGCGGTCCTTTCACGAATAGCAGCCGGCCTTCAAGGTTGGGCTTGCCGTTATTCTCGATCAGCACACTCTGGTCGAGTGAGCGGGTCACCGGCTCGGTCATCGCGACCTCTCCGGTGATGGACAAATCGCCGAAGCTCTGCACCCGGCTGGCCTTCACCCCCGTACGCAGGGAATTCCCCGGATTGCCGGAGGCGCCGAGGATGCCATAGGCATCAACCATGGTCGGCGCCCGCGGGCTGAAAGTGTCCGACATGCGACCGCTCGCGACGGTCCAGGTGTCATTGGTCGCATAGGCGTAGGCAAGGCCGGGGGTGAAGCCATAGGGGCCGGAAATGGATGGCTCCTGCAGGAAGGCGGAAAGGAAATAGGCGCCGGTCTTCCATTCGCCAATCTGTGGGCCGCCAATAGCCAGCGACAGGTTGCTGTAGCGCGCGGTCAGGTCAAACTGGCTCTCTCGGCCTGCGGCATCGCGCCCGACCAGCAAGAAGCTGGTGCCAACACCAAGGTAGCGCGGCACGGAGGACAGCATCACCGTCTTGAAGGTGCCGCCGAGGGTAACGCTGAAATTCTCGGCATCCATGAGCCTGACACCGCCAGCTGCGGCCGGGTTGGCCGGCATGCCCCGCACCTGCGCGTCCGAGGTGACAGGCACGCGCGGCAATTCCACGACCTTATCAAGCAGGCCGGCCGCCGGCGCCGGCGCGGCCGGTGCGGCGGCGGCACGCACGCTTGGGGGTGCGGCGGCTGTGACCGCTGGCGCTTCGGGTTGCGCCGCGACAGGCGCCACGGCCTGGGCGCGAGGCGTTGGAGCGCGCCGGGGCGCGGCTGGTGCGGCTGCAACGGCCGCCGGGCGGGCCGGCGGGGCCACCGCTACGGGCGCCGCCTGGGTGGGGCGCGCCGCAGCAATGGCGTCAACCCGGCGGGCTAAGTCCTTTAGCTGCTGTTCTTGCGCGGCGATGACCGCCTGCTGCTGCCGGATCAATTCGCGGAGCGCGGTGATCTCGTCAGCGGCGCGCGCCGGTGCCGCACCAAGTGCGCTGGCGAGAAGGGCGAGGGCCAGGCTGCGGCAAGCCGCTTGGTAACGGCCCGCCGCTTGGTAATGGACATATAGCGCAACTGCTTGCGTTCCGAGCGCTGGGTTTTTGGGGACGGAAATGTTGAAGGGCAGACCAACCGAAACCCCGAAAAATGCCCGACGGCGGCTAATTCTCGCCGAAACTGCTGACATGAGCGATTTAGGCTCACGGCTCATTTTTCGATCCTGAAAATTATGACTGCCGCGCGTGCGATAGTGCCGAAAAAACGATCGGTGGTTTTCATAACGTGATGCGCTTCCACCGTCAAATGATTTGAGACCGAGTGTCGGGCTGAATACCTCAGTATCTTGCACATTAATGGGTTAGATGATGCTGCTTTTTTGTTGCTGAAAGAGTTGGTGCAGCCGAAGCAATTGCGAAAGGGTGCCGCCCTCACCCCCTCTCCACCAGCCCCCCCGCGACGCCAACGGCAGGCTGTCCCAGCTAATGGCGGCTTCCTCAACGGGCGCGTTCATCGCGCGTCTCCATCTCACCCCGCCTGATTACGCCAAGCGCCAGGTCGAATTGGGACCTGCCCAAAATGCTCGACCTTCGACAGGAAAGACAGCCTAGGCGCCGAGCAGCCGGGCGGGCCATGAAGTGTCCAACGTATGTGACGTCAATTCAAGTTGACACACGCGGAGTCACCTCCATATAGTCCCAACAAGTGAAGGGGCAAGTGACTATGCAACGTGACAGTGACCTACCGCATGCAAGCGCCGAGCGCTTTAGCCAGCGTCCCCAAGGCTTGGTTCGGCGTATTATGGCACTGCTCCCGCCCCTGGTTTCGGTAGAAACTTCGGTTGGAGGCTTCCGTCCATGCATGTAGGCCGTCCCCCCAGCGACCCGAATGCCATGCGGGTCTTGATCCTGACCATGGACAGCCATTTTGGCACTGCTATCACGACGGCTCAGGCCATACTTCGCCGCAGCATTCCCAACCTTGAACTGGTGATGCATGCAGCGGATGAATTCGCGTCAGACGCGACTGCTCTTGAGCATTGCATCGCCGATATTGGCCGCGCCGACATCATTATTGCGGGCATGCTGTTCCTTGAGGACCATATCCGCCTCGTGCTGCCGGCACTGACCGCCCGGCGCGACCATTGCGATGCCATGGTCTGCGCCCTTTCAGCGCCCGAGATCATGCGGCTGACGCGACTCGGTAAGTTCAGCATGGCCGGCGAAGCCAAGGGGATTGCCGGACTGCTGAAGAAGCTGCGCGGCAAGCCCAAGCCGGGCGGCTCGGTGGCCAGCGGCAAGGGCCAGATGAAGATGCTGCGGGAACTGCCGAAGCTGCTGCGCTTCATCCCCGGCACCGCACAGGACATCCGCGCCTATTTTCTGACGCTTCAGTACTGGCTGGCCGGTTCGGCGGACAACATCGCGAACATGGTCGGCATGCTCGTCAACCGCTACGCGGCCGGGCCGCGCAAGGCGATGGCCGACAGGTTAAAGGTCGAACCACCGGTCCAGTATCCGGAACTCGGGCTCTATCACCCGCGCGCCAAGGGACGCGTCGTGGAACGCGCCGATCTGCTGCCGCGGCCTGGCTCCAAGGGCACGGTCGGCTTGGTGCTTCTGCGTTCCTACGTGCTGGCCAATAATGCGCGCCACTATGACGGCGTGATCGACACGCTGGAGGCGCAGGGGCTGAACGTTATCCCAGTCTTTGCCTCGGGGCTGGATGCCCGCCCGGCGATGGACGCCTTCTTCATGCGCGATGGCGTGCCGGCGGTGGATGCGGTGGTCTCGCTTACCGGCTTCTCCCTTGTTGGCGGGCCCGCCTATAATGATGCGCGCGCGGCCGAGGTGGCTCTCGCGAAGCTCGACGTTCCCTATATCACCGCCCATCCATTGGAATTCCAGACAACGCGGCAGTGGAAGGCCGATCCGCGCGGCCTGTTGCCGGTCGAGGCCACGATGATGGTGGCGATCCCGGAACTCGATGGCGGCATCTGGCCAATGACCTTCGGTGGCCGCTGCGGCGCCTCCGACATTCCTGCTGAACGCTGCGTCGGCTGCGACGGCGTGAACTGCGCCCGTAACATGGTTTCGAATCCGGAGCGCGCGGCGATGCTGGCGTCACGCGTCGCCAAACTGGTGGCGCTACGCCGGTCCGAGCGGGCCGAACGCAAGATTGCGACCGTGCTGTTCAACTTCCCGCCCAATGCCGGGACCACCGGCACGGCAGCTTATCTGGGCGTTTTCGCCTCGCTGCACCACACGCTGACCGCGATGAAGGCAGCCGGCTACACGGTAGATGTCCCAGAAAACCACGATGTCCTGCGCGAGATGGTCATCAACGGCAACCGGGAACAGTTCGGCACCACCGCTAATGTCGGCGCACGCGTTGATGTGGACAGGCATGTGCGGCGCACCCCCTGGCTGCAGGAGATCGAGACCGTCTGGGGGCCGGCGCCAGGCCGGATTCAGACCAATGGCCGCGACATTTTCGTCCTTGGCGTGCAGCTTGGAAACGTATTTGTCGGCGTGCAGCCAGGCTTCGGCTATGAAGGCGACCCGATGCGCCTGCTGTTCGAGGGCAGCTTCGCACCGACCCACGCTTTCACCGCCTTCTACCGCTGGCTCGCCGAGGATTTCGGTGCCCATGCGGTACTGCATTTCGGCACCCATGGCGCGCTGGAATTCATGCCCGGCAAGCAGGCGGGCATGTCGGCCACTTGCTGGCCTGACCGGCTGATTGGCGACCTACCGAACTTCTACCTCTATGCCTCGAACAACCCTTCTGAGGGCATGTTGGCCAAGCGCCGCGCTGGTGCGACGCTGGTCAGCTACCTGACGCCGCCGATCGCCTCGGCTGGGCTCTATCGTGGATTGCTCGATCTGAAATC
>CAMCHA010000013.1 GCA_945874515.1 Asaia bogorensis | reverse complement strand
CACGATTGCCGAGGTGTTCCAAGGCACCGTGCCTTTCTTTATCGCCATGGTGGTGATGACGGCGCTGCTGATTGCCTTCCCGGAAATGGCGCTCTGGCTGCCCCGGATCAGCTTCGGGCCATAGGTCTTGATCTGGAAATCAGCGGCGCATCCTGCCATGAGGCGCGCATGAAACGCCGCGCGCGCAGGTTTGGAAGATGCTGATTCTCGCCCTTGAAGGTGCGCTCGCGCGGTGTTCCGCGGCGCTGCTGCGTGATGGCACCGTTCTGGCCTCGGCCCTGCATGAGGCGCCGCGCGGCCAGCCTGCGGCCCTACCCCCCATGGTGGAGCAGGTGATGGCGGAAGCGGGGGTCACGCCTGCGGCGCTCGACGCCATCGCGGTTGGCGTCGGGCCCGGCGGATTTACTGGGCTACGCACCGCCATTGCGCTGGCGGAGGGCTTGGCGCAGGCACTCGGCAAGCCACTGATTGGGGTGACGACGGGGGAGGCTTTGGCCGCAGAAGTACCGCAAGCCTTGCGGTTAGACCGGGTACTTTGGTCCGTGCTGGATCAGCGCCAGGGCCGCGTGGTGCTGGAAATTTTCCGCCCGGGGTCCGCGCTGCCTGAAGCGCCCGTGATCCTGCCAATGGCGGCCCTGCCTGATCCCGAAGGACCCGTTTTGCTGGTCGGTGATGCGGCCGCGCCGGTGGCGGCGGCGCTTATCGCCCGCGGCTTTCAGGCCAGTGCCGAACCACCCGCCCTCCCCTCGGCTGAGGCGGTGGGGCGCGTCGCGCATCAGCGGCTTATCGGCGCCTTGCCGCAGCGGGGCGCTGCGCCGCTTTATGCCGAACCCCCGGCCACCACACGGCCAGAATAGCTCCCATGGCAGCGCATATCGAAGCTGTGGGGCCAGAGGCAGCAGCGCTACTCGCGGAAATCCATGCCGAGGCCTTCCCGGCCAATCAGGCTTGGGGGGCGGCGGCCCTCGCGCCCATGTTGGCGCTGCCGGGGCATTTTGGCCTGGTTGCTATCAGCCAGGATCAGCCGCTTGGCTTTGCCTTGGCGCGGGCGCAGGGGCCGGAAGCCGAAATAGTGACCATTGCCGTGCGGCCCGGGGCGCGCGGCCAGGGGTTCGGACGCCTTTTGCTGAACAGCGTCATGGCAGAAGCGGCGCGGCGCAGCGCGGTCGAAATATTCCTGGAGGTTGCAGAACTCAACGCCGCTGCACGCGCATTATACGCTGGCGCTGGCGCGCGAGAGGTTGGGCGAAGGCCGCGCTATTACGCTGATGGCGCGGATGCCTTGGTACTTCGGATTGCCTTGGCGGGACCGATGAAAATCTGAAAATCGTCACGTTTGATTTTTTGGAGATTTCAACCCCGGCGCAGCAAGATAATGGACTCTCCGTTATTCTCATCCGTTATGCCGATAACTTCATGACCCTGTTCCTGCGCGGTCAGGGGAATATTGCGGCGCGGCTCCGCCCCGCGCAGTCGGATTTCCAACACCTGCCCAGCTTTCATTTGATCAAGCGCAAGACGCACAAGGACAAACGTCATCGGACAGGTTTCCGATGAGATATCAATATGATGGTCTGGGGTCATGGTAGCTGGGCACATATCGATATTCAAAGCTCTACAGGAAGGTGTTTTGGCCGGATATTCTGCCAAATCCACTAAACCCGAACCCGCCGCACAAAACAATCCTTGCATTTCATCATCCGAAGTGGAACGACTCTCATTTAACAGGGAGCAAATATTCATGTCTGACGAAAAAACAGCCTCCAGTCTTTTAGCCCTAACCGCCCAAATCATATCGGCGCATGTGTCACACAATACCGTTGCGGCCACAGCCTTACCCACACTGATTCAGGAAGTGCACCGGGCACTATCGTCCATCGAATCCCCCCCGGCACCAGCCGCGCAACGCCCCGAGCCTGCTGTACCAATCGCAAAATCCATAACCCCGGAATTTATCATCTGCCTTGAAGACGGCAAGAAAATGAAGATGTTGAAGCGCCATTTGAAGACTGCCTTCAACATGACGCCGGATCAATATCGCGAACGCTGGAACCTGCCGACAGATTACCCCATGGTGGCGCCACGCTACGCCAAACAACGTTCTTCCTTGGCCAAAAAGATCGGCCTTGGCACCAAGCCACGGAAAGGCAATGGCGCAACCGCCTAAGCGACCTGATTTGGCGATCAGTCAAACTCTTCTATAAACCCTCATGCGGTTTGTAACCCTGGGGCTCTCCCGGAATTGGGCCGCCCAGGGACGGGATTGCTGATGCCAATCAACCAAGACGAAGCTGCCCCCCCCGAAGCGGGCTTTGAAGAATTGCGCGCCGGCAATTTGGGCGTGCGCCTTGCCACCAACGCGGATGAATTGGATGCGGTGCAGGCGCTTCGTTACCGCGTTTTTTATCAGGAAATGGGCGCCCGCGCGGATGCCGCCACCGCCGCCAGCCATCGTGACCGTGATGATTTCGACCCCGTCGCGGATCATCTGCTGGTGGTGGATCATGACCGGGGCGAAGGCGCCCAATCAGTCGTTGGCACCTATCGCCTGATCCAGCGCGAGGGTGCCGTAAAGCTGGGGCGCTGGTATTCCGAAAGCGAATATGATGTCTCCCGCCTGGTGGCCTATCCCGCGCCGGTGCTGGAATTGGGTCGTTCCTGCGTGGATGCCGCCTATCGCAGCCGTGGCACGCTGCAATTGCTGTGGGATGGGATCGCGGCCTATGTCTTCCGCCATGACATTGCGCTGATGTTCGGCTGCGCTTCCCTGCCCGGCACAAATCTGGATGCGCTGGCCGATCAACTAACCTATCTGCACGCCTTCCACCTGGCGCCCGAAGAATTGCGCCCACGCGCCCTGCCGGAGCGTTTTGTGGAAATGCGCCGGAAGGACCCTGCATTCATAGACAAGCGCGCCACACTCGCCGCGCTGCCGCCGCTCGTGAAAGGCTACTTACGCCTGGGTGGCTTTGTCGGGGATGGCGCTGTCTTGGATGAGCAATTCAACACCACCGATGTTTCAGTGGTGGTAAAGACGGATCTCGTGACGCAAAAATACCTCAAGCATTATGAACGTAAGCATGCAGATCGGTGAAGCCGTTACTCAAGAAAAGCAGTCCAGCGTGATCCAGAAGTATGGATCACGCCGTCACATGATCAGAATGGCAGGATGGTATCCATCAACTCCTGCCCATAGCGCGGGCGCTGCACATCGCTGATCGTGCCCCGCCCGCCATAGGCGATGCGCGCTTCCGCCAGGCGGTCATGCCGAACGGTATTGTCAGACCCAATATCCTGCGGACGGATGATCCCGCCCACCTGTAAATCACGTAATTCTTGGTTGACGCGCACTTGCTGGCGCCCGACTACCACAAGATTGCCATTGGGCAGCACCTGCGAAACAGTGGCGGCGACGCGTAGAGTGATTTGTTCGGAACGCTTTAGCGTGCCAGTGCCGTTGACATCACTGCTGGAATTCGCGGAAACCATCTTGGAGGGATCAAAACCGCTTGGGAACAGCCGAGCATAGGATGATTCAAGACCAAGCAGATTGGGTATCCCCATGCTTTCGCTATTATCGCGATTACGCTTGGTGGAATTTTCCATATCCGCCTCATCCTGAATAGATACCATAATAGTCACCAAATCACCAACGGACGCGGCGCGCTGATCACGCAAAAAGGTCCGGCTTCCCTGGCGCCACAGGCTATTATTCTGCAAGGGCGGCTCGCTTGGGTTCGGCATCGGCATTGTCACCGGGCGCCAGCGTGGATCGGAAGTGGGGTTTTCAATACCCGCCAATTCCGGCCCCTGGCCAATGCGCGAAATCCGTTCAGCGCCACTACAGGCGGAAAGACTTGCCGCAGCAAGCAAAAGAATGGGTAAGCGCATCATCAACTCCTATCAACGGTGCGGAGCGGGCTTGCACCAAGACGCACCCGTACACGACCTGGCCCAATCGCCTCCGCCTCCACTACAGTGCGGGAGGAGAGGTTCATCACACTCAGCCGACCACCGCGAGCCGCCGATTCCATCGCTCGGCCTTGCGTGGTCATTGAAAGACCAGGGCCTTCCACCATCATCATCACAACTTCATTCTTGGCAATAATGTGCGGGACCATCAGATCCGCGCCCATGAAGGGCAATTCCGTACCGATCGGGCGGCGCACTTGCATGCCAATTACATCTTCCAGGCGCTGCGCCGTGCCTGGGCGCACGCGTTCAGCGCGTAATTGAACCAGCTTGGCGTCCTGAGGCCCCACAACGTCACCAACCGCAAGCCGCCGCGTGGCGACAATGGCTGGCGCGGTGGCAATAGCCCGGCCCGTCACGCGCATCCGGATGCTTGGCATGCCATCGGCCATCACAATCAATGTGGCAGCGAAGCGATTGGAAGCGTTTTCGTAGTTCCCACCTTCAGCAGAAAGCCTTGGCAGCGCGTTCAACGGCAAAATCGGGGGCGAGAATGCCGCAAGTTCAAGCTCTGCATCAGCTGGCAAGCCAAGCCCCAGCAACTCCGCGCGCAAGACCTCAATCGCGGCTTCGCGCGATAGCGCCTGACCGGGGCGTTCAATCACGCTCCGCTCCGAACCGGACATTGGGCGCCACTCAACATTGAAGCGGCGCGCAATGCCGGCAAGCTGCGATGCTTCGATGACAAATCGCTGACCCGGGTTGGGTGCGGCGCCAACCACCACATCGCCACGCGACGACCCTTCAAAGATGTCGGAAATACGAAGCACCTGATCTTCGACCAAGGTATGTGACCGCACGGCCACCGTCTGCGCGCGCGCCTTGCCCGGCAGCGCAAGCAGCCCGACAGGCAGCGCAAAAAGAAGGCGCCTATTCATTACTTAAGCCTTGTGAGGGTGGAGAGCATTTCATCGCTCGCCGAGATCACTCGGGAATTCATTTCATAGGCGCGCTGCGCGGTGATCAGCGCCGTGATTTCCTGCACAACATTGACGTTGGAAGTTTCAATGAAGCCCTGCAGCACCTGCCCATAGCCGGCCTGGCCGGGTGCCGCCTGCTGTGCATCGCCCGACCCCGGTGTCGCCAAGAAAAGGTTTTCACCAATGGCTTCCAAGCCGCCTTCATTGGCGAAGATGGCAAGCTGGATCTGGCCGACATTCTGCGGTTGTACCTGACCATCTATCTTGGCCAGCACTTCACCCGTGGCATTGATAGTGACATCACGCGCCGCTGGCGGGATGGTGATGGCCGGCTGCACGGTGAAGCCTTCCGCGGTCACGATCGTGCCCTCGGCCGAAAGCCCAAAAGTCCCATCACGGCTATAGGCGGTTTCGCCGGAAGGCATTAGCACCTGGAAATAGCCATTGCCACGGATCGCGATATCGAAGCGATTTTCTGTCTGTTGCAGATTACCCTGTTCACTGATGCGGTAGACTGCCGCAGTGCGCACACCAAGACCAAGCTGCGCGCCGGAAGGCAAAAGCGTGCCGGTATCGGCGCTTTGTGAACCGGTACGGCGCAGATTCTGATAAATCAGATCCTGGAATTCAGCTCGGCGCCGCTTGAAGCCAGTGGTCGAGATATTGGCGATGTTGTTGGAAATGACTTCGATATTAGTCTGCTGGGCCTGCATGCCCGTGGCGGCGATTTGCAAAGAACGCATGGCGGCTGTTTCCTATTCTGTCTTAAGAACGGCGGCGCATGATGCGCTCTACCGCGTTGGTAATGCGTTCACCTTCGCGTTCGGTGAAGTTGCTGGCGTATTGGAATTCGCGCATTTCCGCCGTCAGACGAGTCATTTCTAAGATCGGTGAGATATTGCTGCCCTCAAGCGCGCCCTGCACCACCTTGGGGCGCTCAATCTGGACCGGCGCCTCATTATTGGCGTCGAACAGGCGATTACCCTCACCCAACAGATTCTGTGGCTTTTCAAAGCGCACCACCTGCAACCGCGCGATTTCGCCATTCTCGCTTTGGATCGTGCCGGATTTGGTTATTTCGATCTGGGTGTCCTGGGCCGAGAAGGAAATCGGCCGATCCCGGGTATCCAGCACCGCATTGCCTTCTTGATCCACAAGCCTGCCATTGGCACCAATGGAAAACCGCCCGGCACGCGTATAGCGTTCGCCGTTGGGGGTTTCGACCACGAAGAAGCCTTCCCCATCAATCGCCACATCCAGCTTATTGCCGGTGGTCTGCAGGCTGCCCTGGGCCATGTCGCGCCAAGTCGCGCGGTCCTGGGGGAAGGACATGGAGGAATCGCCCGGCATCGCACCGGCGCCGCGCAGATTGACCATGACCTGACCAAATACCGGCCGCATCGCCCGGAAGCCCGGAGTATCCGCGTTGGCAATGTTATGCGCCAGGGCTTGGGTGGCTCGCTCCTGAAGCGACAAGCGCGAGAGCAGGATGTAACCGGGCGAATCCATGATTGCTCCATGCGAAGGCCCGCAACTGCGAGCCAACATTTTACGACAACGAGACTTCCAGCCCCTCAGGCTGGCCCGAAAAGCCTTTAAAGACCTTCCGTAAAATCCTTAGTGCAACCGGTGTGCCATCCTTTATAGTGCTAACTCAGGGCAGAACTTGCCGGTCCAAACCTTTTTGGCCCGGCAAGGCCTGCCGCAAGGCTTCTTTAATCGGAGGCTGTCAAAATGCACCGCGAAGGAGAGGTTTATGTCAGGGCAAATTGAGGCCAGTCAGGAAGCACCGGAGGTAAAGAAGGGCGGGGGGCGCAAGAAGCTTCTGTTCCTCGCCTTGCCCGTGCTGCTGGTCGCGATCGGGGCTGGGCTTTGGTTCGGCGGCATCTTGCCGCCGCTGCTCGGCATGGGTGCGCCCGCCGCTACGGCCGAACGGGAACCTGGGCCGCGCACCGTGGCGTTCCTGGACATGCCGGAAATTGTGACAAACCTAAACGCCCCAGGGCGTCGGGCTGTTTATGTGAAGCTCCGCAGCAAGCTAGAATTGGCCCGCCCTGAAGACGGGGCAGCCGTCCAGGCTTCCATGCCGCGGCTGCTTGACCTTTTTCAGACCTATCTCAGGGAAGTCCGTCCTGAGGAGCTGCGCGGGTCGGCCGGCACTCAGCGGCTGCGGGAAGAACTGGTCGCCCGCGCCAATATCGCGGTAGCCCAGGCAGGCCGCGGCGAAGCGCAACAAATTCGCGTCAATGACGTGCTGTTCCTGGAGATTTTGGTCCAATGAGCGGTACGGGCGAAGAAGAAGACCTCGCCGCGGCCTGGGGGGCCGCGCTTGATGAGGAAGGATCAACCGAGGCACAAGCCGAACCGGCGGCGGCGGATGCGGCGCGCGTCCTGAGCCAGGCGGAAATCGACAGTCTTTTGGGCTTTGGTGTCGGCCCCGCGCGTGAGGCTGAGGAAAGTGGCATCCAGCGGATCATCTCCTCTGGTCTGATTTCCTATGAACGCTTGCCGATGCTGGAGATTGTCTTTGACCGGTTGGTCAGGCTGATGTCCACCACGCTGCGCAATTTCACCTCAGACAATGTGGATGTGTCCATTGACGGCATTGTGTCGCTCCGTTTTGGGGATTACCTCAATTCCATCCCGCTGCCGGCCATGCTTGGCGTCACGCGCGCCGATGAATGGGACAATTACGGCCTCGCGGTCGTGGATTCAGCGCTGATCTATTCAGTGGTGGATGTGTTGCTGGGTGGGCGGCGGGGCACCGCCGCGATGCGGATTGAAGGCCGGCCTTATACCACCATCGAACGCACCCTGGTGGAACGCCTGGTCGGTGTGGTGCTGGATGATCTGACGGCGGCTTTTGAACCGCTTTGCCCAGTACATTTCCGCTTCGAACGGCTTGAGGTGAACCCACGATTTGCCGTGATCAGCCGCCCATCCAATGCCTGCGTGCTGGTCCGCCTTCGGGTGGATATGGAAGATCGCGGCGGGAAGCTCGAAATCCTGCTGCCCTATGCAACGCTGGAACCCGTGCGCGAATTGCTGCTGCAGCAATTCATGGGCGAAAAATTCGGCCGCGACAGCATCTGGGAAACCCATTTGGCCGAGGAACTGCGCCACACGGATATTGGCCTGGATGTGGTGCTTGATGAGCAGATGATGCCGCTTTCTTCGGTGCTTAATCTGAAGGTGGGGGATCAGATTGCGCTTGGCGTCCCGCCAGGGGCGCCGGTCCGGCTGCGCTGCGGCGATGTGCCGCTTTTTGAGGGAGAAATGGGCCGCAAGGGCCAACGCCTGGCTGTTCGGATTGACCGAGAAGTGGAACGTCGGAAGGGGGCTTCGTCATGATGTCATTCTCCTGGCTTGAATGGGGCCTGCAGCTGACCCTGCTTGTACTGCTTGGCGCGGCGATCCCCTTTGCCGTCCGGCTGGAACGGGCTTTGCGCGAAATACGCAAGGACCGCAGCGCCATGGACACCAGCGCCCAGGGCCTTTCGGAAGCCGCCGCGGCGGCGGAATCGGCCATTCTGCGCCTACGCGCTACTGCGGAACTTTCCGGGCGCCAGGTGCAAGAACGGGTAACAACGGCGGAACCGCTGCGGGATGATCTGCGCTTTTTGATTGAGCGCGCGGAGACGCTGGCGGACCGGTTGGAATCCCTGGTGCGCGCGGGCCGACCTTTGGCCGGCCACGAACCGCCGCCCGCCCCGGCGACCACACGCCCCACCCGAGAGCCGCCGAGCGATGCAGAGCCGCTGCGTAGTCAAGCGGAACGCGACTTGCTCCGTGCCCTATCCATCGGTACCGGAAAGGGGGCTCGCTGATGTTCAAACCGCGCCTTTTACCCTTGGCGATCATCGCCATGGGCAGCTTATTCCTTGTAAAATCAGAAAACATCATTCGCCCGCTCCTGCGCGGCGAACTTGCCCCGGCGCCATCGGTCGCGCCGGCGCGGGCGGCAGAAATTACCCCCCCACTGTCGGTCGCACCTGAAGCCACCCGCCCTACCGGTGGCTTTCAGCGGCTTGGCGCTAGGCCCGAGGGAGGGCTTGAGGATGCGCCCAACCCAATAGCCCAGGCCGAACGCGCGCTGCTGGAACAGTTACGTGCCAGACGGTCGGAGCTGGAGGTGCGGGAACAGACCATCGCCTCCCGCGAATTGGTTCTTGCGGCGTCAGAGCGCCGTTTGGGTCAGCGTATTGACGAACTGACGCAGCTTCAGCAGCGCCTTGAAGCCATGGAACGTACCCGTGGCGAACGCGAAGAATCTGGCTGGCGCGGTTTGGTTCGAACCTACGAAAGCATGCGCCCGCGCGAAGCCGCCGCGATTTTCGAGGAATTGGAATTGCCTGTGGTGATCCAAATCATGGATCGCATGGGCGAACGGAAAATGGCACCGGTGATCGGTGCGATGCGGCCCGAAAAGGCCCGGGTTCTCACCGCCGAATTGGCGAGACACCGGGCGAATCGGCCGGGAAGCGAGTAGGCCGAATGATCCGGTCGGCAAACGGTGGAGAACCATGGATAAGAACATCAATGTCCTGATTGTGGACGACTATCGGACGATGCTGCGCATCATCCGCAACCTTCTGAAGCAGCTTGAATTCAACAATGTTGATGAAGCTGTGGATGGGCAGGAAGCCTTGGCCAAGCTGCGCGCGGGCAATTTTGGGCTCGTGATCAGCGATTGGAACATGGCGCCCATGACCGGGCTTGACCTGCTCAAGGAGGTGCGGGCTGATCAGCGTCTGAAGGAGATGCCCTTCATCATGATCACCGCCGAAAGCAAGACCGAAAACGTGGTGGCCGCCAAGCAGGCCGGCGTTTCCAATTATATCGTGAAGCCTTTCAACGCTGAAACGCTGCGCGAAAAGATCGAAAAGGTGCTGATCCATGCCTGACGGAACCCCCCAAGGGCCGGAAGGTGACCGGATTGAGGCAACGGTGCGCGCCGTGCTGACAACCATGGCGGGCGATCTGACCGCCAAGGAATCCGCCCTGCTGGCCGAACTTGAAGGGCTGGGGCGCACCATCGCGCGCGCCAAGGCGGAAATCGCCGCGCTCAAGGTCGAAGATATTCGCGATGCGCATATCCCCTCGGCCACTGATGAATTGGATGCCATCGTCGAACATACGGCGCATGCGACCAATGAAATCCTGGATTGCTGCGAAACGCTGGAGCAGTTGCAATCCGAATTATCCGGCGAAGCGGCGGACAAGTTGCAAGGTGCTGTGACTCGGATATACGAAGCCTGTTCCTTTCAGGACATCACCGGGCAGCGGATTGGCAAGGTTGTGACAGCTCTCAAGGCTATTGAAGGCAGGATTGCTTCGGTGGTTTCCGCCGCCAGCGGCATGCCAGGCCCCAATGCTGCCCCGGCGCCGGTTGCCGCGCCCGCGCAGGACAACAAGCGTACCGAAGGCGAAAAGCTTGCCAATGGTCCGCAGCTTCCAGGTGCCGGCGTTTCGCAGAGCGAAATTGACCGGCTTCTGGCGAGCTTCGATTGATGCGCCTGGCGGGTGCCTTGCTGATGATCTGGATCGCCTTGGGCGTTCCGGCTTTTGCACAGCAGGCACCCGCTGTCGGCCTACGGGTTGGGAGCCACCCGACCTATGGCCGGGTGGTGATGGATTGGCCCGAAGCCACGCCCTACCGGGCCGAAGAAGCGGGCAACCGCTTGATTTTGCGCTTTGACACGCCGGCACAGTATGATCTTTCTGGCGCGCTCCGGCTGCCGAAGAATATTGAAAGCATATCGGCCATTGATGGCGGGATCCTTTTGCAAGCCCGTCCCGGAACACGGTTTCGGCATTATCGGATTGGCAATCGCGTCGTGATTGATGTGCTGGATGGGGCAGAGGCCGGCACAGCCGCGCCGCCGGCAGCGCAAGCTGGGGTAGCGCCGCCGCCCGGAGCACCACCTCCACGGCCCGCCGCCGCACCACCCGCCGCGCCGGAAGCGCGGCCGCCGCCTGCGGCACCGCCCCCGCGTGACGCCACGCCCCTACCAAGCCAGGCTGCCACCGCATCCGCCCCGGCCCCTTCCGCGGCGGATGTTTCGCGTCCCGGGCCGGGGCCAAATGCGGGCATAACACCCCAGGTTGCGCCGGCCCCAACCTTGCCCACACCAGCAGTAACGCCATCTGCACCTGCACCTGCACCTTCCCAGGCGCAGCCCACCCCGGCAGCGCGCCCGCTGGTCGTGGTGCCGCCCCGGCGCACCACGCCGGTTGCGCTGCTGGCGGAAGGCCGCGCCATTTCCCTTGATCTTGGGGCTGAAACCTCCGCCGCTGTCTTCCGCCACGGCGATTGGGTCATCGCCGTTTTTGACCGGCCCGAGGCGCTGGATCTTTCCCAATTGCAGGGCAGCGCCATTTTCCGCAGCATGGAAGCCCGCCAGACTGGCGATGCCACCATCCTGCAAATGCGTCTTGCCGCCCCCGGCACGCTCCGCCCACGGAGAGAGGGCAATGCCTGGGTGATGGAAGCCTTCCGCGATGCGGTGGATGCCAATCGCGCGATGACAGCCATTGCGCCGGAACTGGATCAGGGTCCGCCCGTAAGGCTGGTGCTGCGTGCAGCTCGCCCCGGGCGCAGCGTGAACGTGCTTGATCCTGAAACCGGCAGCCCGCTTCTGGTCGGCACCCTGCGGGAAGCCGGGCAAGCGGTTGCCATTGGCCGGCGCCAGCCGGAATTCCAACTTCTGCCCGCCATGCTCGGCGTCGCGGTGCTCCCCAAAGGGGACAATATCCAACTACGCGCGCTGAATGATCGCTTCATTCTGCAAGCCTCCGGGATGGATTCTCTAAGGCTTGGCGCGGATGCAGGGCGGGAGCCGTTGGCCGAGGCCGCGACGCTCAGCCGCATCATGGATTTGCCTTCAGCCAATGCTTCGACACTTTTGGAAAGGCTGCGCACAGCTTCCGCCAATATCAACGAAGCAGGGCCGCTTGGCCGATCGGAGGCGCGGCGCCACGCGGCGGAAACGTTGCTCGCCCTTGGCATGGCGCAGGAAGCCCAGGCCATGGCAACCCTTGCTTTGCAGGAAGATCCGCGCGCCGGGGCCGATGCGCGGCTTATCATGGTGCAGGCCGCCGCCGCCCTGGTCGCGGGGCGCGAGGCCGAGGCGCGGCAGCTTGAAAACCCCCAAATGCCATCAAGCGATGAAACCACGCTTTGGCGAGGTTTTCTGGCAGCTGCGCGCGGCGATCACGCTGTGGCCGGCCCTGCCATTGCCGCCAGCCTGCCGCTTTTGCTTTCCTACCCAAGGCCGCTAGCCCAGCGGCTGATCCCGATCGCTATGGAAAGCCTTGCGGCCGCCGGTGAATTAACCGCAGCCAACCGCTTGGGTGACGCCGATCCGGACAACCCCAGCCTGCAACTTGCCCGCGGCATGGTCGCCGAGGCTGATGGCCGGATCGAGGATGCGCTGACGGCCTATCGTCAGGCGATCCAGGGCCGCGACCGCTTGCGACGCGCCCGCGCCATCAGGCGCAGCGTGGAATTGCGCCTGGCTGTGGGGCAGCTTGATGCTGCCGGCGCCACGGCCGAATTGGAAGCAGCACTCTTTGCGTGGCGCGGCGATGCGGATGAGGTGAATGCCCGCATCCGCCTGGCTGAATTGCAGCGTGAAGCCGGCAATGGCCGCGCGGCCTTTGAATTGCTGCAAGAAACCCAACGCTTCTTCCCAGAGCGCGAAAATGATCTACGCCCGCATCTGCGCGCCGCCTTTGCCGCAGCGCTGCAAAGCGCGCCCCCCTTGAACGCCGCCGCTTTCTATGATGCGCATCCGGAATTCCTGCCGGAGGATGCGGCGGGCATCCGTTCCGTGCTTGTCCTGGCGGATCGGCTGGCCGCGCTTGACCTGGTTGATCGCGCTTCCGCCGTGCTGCGTGACGCGCTGGGGCGTCTGACTGATCCGGCGGCGCGCAAGCCCGTCAGCACCAAGCTTGCCGCCTTGCGGCTTTCAGAAGGCGACGCCCAAGGGGCGCTGGCTGCCTTGGATGCGGCAACCGAAGGCAGCGGCGAGGAGGTTGAACGCACCATTCTGCGCGGGCGCGCCCTTGCGCGCGCAGGAAGTCGCCGCGTTGCCGAAGGGCTGCTTTCCGAACTTGGTGATGACGGGGCAGAGGCGCTCGCGGAAATTCGCGCCGAGGCGCAGGATTGGTCAGGCGCTGCCTCTGCCATGCTTCAACATATTGACGCCAAGATACCGCCAGCGCCTGCGCCGCTCAGCCCAGCGATGCGGCGTGATTTGGCGCGCGCAGCGGCCTATGCAGCGATGGGCAATGACACCAACGCGCTGGCGCAACTCCGCGATAATTATGGCGCGCGGATGCAGGATGGTCCGCTGGCGGAAGCCTTCGCGCTGCTGACCAGCGAATCGCTGCGCGGCGTTCAGGATTTGCCGCGGCTGCAGCGCGAAATCAGCCAATTGCGCCTGCTGCCGCAAAGATTGGGCGGGTTGAATACTCCAGCGCCGCCGCGGCGGTAAAGTTTTTTGCCGATCGGGCTGCTGGCCAGAAATTTCATAATCCAAATTACGGTTTTCCCTTGCATATCCTTCCAGCTTGCCCCATATGCCCGCGCTGTTGACCTGATCGGATACTCTGATCGCCCTGGTCATCTGCTGGCTGGAAGGAGCCCTGCTATGGAAGCTCTCGTCCAACCGGGGATGGTCTCGGATTTGCCGAGCGACACCCGGAATATTGACGAAGACGTCTCGGCCCATGCCGAGAAGGATTATTTCGTTCAGCGTGACGGTGTGCGCTACGCCGGGACGCATCTGATTGTGGATCTTTGGGGGGCGACCAACCTGGATGACCCGAAGCACATTGATGCGGTGTTGCGTGAAGGCGCGCTCGCCACTGGGGCGACGATCCTGCATGGGCATTTCCATCATTTCTCGCCTAATGGCGGGGTATCCGGCGTGCTGGTGCTGGCGGAAAGCCATGTATCGATCCACACTTGGCCGGAACGCGATTATGCTGCGCTCGATATCTTCGTCTGCGGCGAATGCAATCCTTATAAGGCGATCCCGGCGCTCAAGCGCGGCTTCCTGCCGGAACGGGTGCAGCTGGCCGAACATAAGCGCGGCCTGATCGGCTGAGCCCATTTCGATATCGTTTTGATGGGGCCGGGTGGCAACGCCCGGCCCTTCTTCATAAATGAGGT
>CAMCHA010000012.1 GCA_945874515.1 Asaia bogorensis | reverse complement strand
CGGTCACCAAGGACCGCAAACAATAATCAACCTGATGGGAGGCGACAATAATGAACGTGGTAACACCGTTTGAAGGCATCGGGGCCAGCGTCCGCCGCAAGGAAGATTTCCGCTTCCTTCAGGGTCGTGGCGCTTACACGGATGATGCGGATAAGCCCGGGCAGTTGCATGCCTGGATCCTGCGCAGCCCGCATGCCCATGCGCGCATCAAATCCATAGATATCTCGGCCGCGGCTTCCATGCCGGGTGTGGTGGAAATCTATACCGGCGCCGATATGGCGAAGGATGGAGTGGGCGGCCTGCCTTGCGGCTGGCAGATCCACAACAAGGATGGTTCGCCAATGGCAGAACCGCCGCACCCCGTGCTGGCGCAGGGCAAGGTGCGCCATGTAGGTGACCAGGTGGCGGTTGCCATCGCCGCCACACGCCAGCAGGCGCGCGATGCTGCGGAGGCCATCATTGTTGATTATGATGTGCTGCCTGCCGCCGCCACCATGGCAGCCGCGCTGAAGCCCGGTGCCGCCGCCATTCATGACGGTGTCGCCGGCAATCTTTGCTATGATTGGCATATCGGCGACAAGGCCTTGGTGGATGCCGCCTTCGCTGGCGCCACGCATGTGGTCAAGTTCGATCTGGTGAATAACCGCCTGATCCCGAATGCCATGGAACCCCGTTCTGCGGTGGGCGAGTTTGATCGCACGACGGGCGATTACACGCTCACCACCACCAGCCAGAACCCGCATGTCATTCGCCTGCTGATGGGCGCGCATGTGCTGCATTTGCCGGAATCGAAGCTGCGCGTGATAGCGCCTGATGTCGGCGGTGGCTTTGGCAGCAAGATCTACCATTATGCGGAAGAAGCCGTCGTCACCTGGTCTGCCGGCAAGCTTGGTCGCCCGGTGCGCTGGACCGCGGATCGCACAGAAAGCTTCATGTCGGATGCGCATGGGCGCGACCATGTCAGCCACGCCGAATTGGCGCTGGATGCGAATGGCAAGATACTAGGGCTGCGCGTTGCAACCCAGGCCAATATGGGCGCCTATCTTTCCACCTTCGCGCCCTGTGTGCCGACCTATCTTTACGCCACGCTGCTGTCTGGCGTGTACACCACGCCCGTCATCTATTGCGAAGTGAAGGCCGTTTTCACCAATACCGTGCCGGTGGATGCCTATCGCGGCGCTGGCCGGCCGGAAGCGACCTTCCTGCTGGAACGCCTGATGGATGTGGCCGCCAAGCAAACCGGCATTGATAGGGTGGAACTCCGTCGGCGGAACTTCATCCAGCCCGATCAATTCCCCTATCAGACGCCAGTTGCGCTGCAATATGACAGCGGCAATTACCACGCGACCCTGGAACAGGCTCTGGCTTCTTCGGATTGGGCCGGCTTCCCGGCACGTCGCGCGGAAGCAGCCAAGCGCGGCAAGCTGCGCGGCATTGGCTGTTCCACCTATGTGGAAGCCTGCGGTATTGCGCCTTCCGCCGTGGTCGGCAGCCTGGGCGCCCGCGCGGGGCTTTATGAAGTGGGCACCATCCGCGTGCACCCAACCGGCAGCGTGACGGTGTTGACCGGTTCCCATAGCCATGGCCAGGGCCACGAAACCACCTTCGCGCAGCTAGTGGCTGATAAGCTCGGCGTGCCAGTGGCGCAGGTTGATATCGTACATGGCGATACTGCCAAGGTGCCCTTCGGCATGGGGACCTATGGGTCGCGTAGCCTTGCCGTTGGCGGCAGCGCCATGATGAAGGCGATGGATAAGATCATCGCCAAGGGCAAGCGCATCGCGGCGCATCTCATGGAAGCCTCGGTGGACGACATCGAATTCGATCGCGGCACTTTCCGCGTGGCGGGCACGGATAAGACCAAGGCGCTGGTGGATATAAGCGTCGCGGCCTATGTGCCGCACAATTATCCGATCGATGAATTGGAACCGGGCCTGGAAGAAACTGCCTTCTATGACCCGAAGAACTTCACCTATCCGGGTGGCTGCCATATCGCGGAAGTGGAGATTGATCCCGAAACCGGCCGCACCTCCGTGATTAGTTTCACCGCCGTGGATGATGTGGGCCGCGTGATCAACCCCATGATCGTGGAAGGCCAAGTGCAAGGCGGCGTCGCGCAGGGGATTGGGCAGGCATTGCTTGAAACCTGCGTCTATGACGCTGATGGCCAGCTGCTGTCTGGTTCCATGATGGATTACACCTTGCCAAGGGCGGATGATCTGCCTTCCGTTTCGGTTGCGACCCACACCACGCTTTGCACCCATAACCCGCTTGGGGTGAAGGGTTGCGGCGAAGTGGGGGCCATTGGCTCCCCGCCTGCCGTTATCAATGCGGTGGTGGATGCGCTTTCCGATTATGGCGTGACGCATGTCGAAATGCCGGCGACCCCGGCGAAAGTCTGGCAGATCATCAATAGCGGCCGCCGCGCGGCGGCAGAATAAAGGACCATAGCCATGTATGACTTCGCTTATCATAAGCCTACCAGCCTGGCCGAAGCCGCAAAGCTGCTGGCTGATCCGGATGCCAAGGCGGTTTCTGGCGGGCACACGCTGATCCCGGCGCTGAAGCACCGGCTGAACAAGCCATCAGCGTTGGTGGATCTTTCCGGTGTTGCGGAAATGAAGGGCATTCGCCGCGAAGGTAATGCCATCATCATCGGCGCGCTGACGCGGCATGTGGAAGTCGCCAATAGCGCGGAAGTGAAGGCGGCCATTCCGGCTTTGGCTTTCATGGCATCGCATATCGGCGATGTGCAGGTGCGCAATCGCGGCACGATTGGCGGTTCGGTTTCCAACAACGACCCGGCGGCGGATTATCCGGCGGCGGTGCTCGGCCTTGGCGCCACCATCCACACCAATAAGCGCAAGATCGCGGCCGATGATTTCTTCCAAGGCATGTTCACCACTGCCTTGGCGGCGGATGAAATCCTGGTGGCGGTTGAATTCCCCATCCCGGAGAAGGCCGGCTACGCCAAGATGAAGAACCCGGCCAGCCGCTATGTCATGGCGGGCGTTTTCATCTCCAAGGGCACAGGCGGCGTGCGGGTTGCGGTGAATGGCGCCGGGCCTTGTGTGTTCCGTCAGGCGGATATGGAAAAGGCGCTTGCGGGCGGTTGGTCCGGCAACGCCGTGGCCGGCATTGCGCAATCGGCCGATGGGCTGAATAGCGATATCCATGGCAGCGCTGAATATCGCGCCCATCTGGTGGGCGTGATGGCCAAGCGCGCTCTAGTGGCTGCTGGCTAAGCCCTCTCGCCTTTGGCAAAACACGTGATGGCGGCCTTCGGGTCGCCATTTTCGTTTTTGAGTCGTGCCCGCTGGTCCCACGCGCGCTTCTGCGCCATGATCGCAATAGTAACTGCGGGAGTAGGCGCCATGGAAATCAATAATCCCGACATCCTCGCGGAAGTCCGCGCGGTGTTTGACAGGTACGAAGCCGCCATCGCCGCCAATGACAGCGCGGTGCTGGATAGCAGCTTCTGGGATGACCCGCGCGTGGTGCGTTATGGCATCACGGAACTGCTTTATGGCATCGAAGCCATCCGCGCCTTTCGCGCCAGCGTGAAAATCTATGCGCCGCGCGCGCAGAAGAAGATCCACATCACAACGTTCGGGCATGATTTTGCCACCACCAATCTGGAATTCCAACGCCTGGATAGCGGCCTTGTGGGGCGCGAGACCAAGATCATGGCGCGCATCCCAGGCCAGGGCTGGCGCGTTGTCTCCGCGCATGTCTCACTATTGGCGCAAACCGATCCAGGTCGCGTCGCGAAAGGCTAATGCCATGAGCAAAACCGTTGAATGCTTCTACACGCTCTCCTCCCCCTGGATGTATCTGGGCGGCAAGCAATTGAACGAGATCATCAAGCGCCATGGTGCCAATCTGGTGCTTCGCCCCTATGATTTTCGCCTGGTGGTGCCGCATACTGGGGGGATACCACTCCGCACCCGCCCGGAACCGCGCCAGGATTACCACGCGCTGGAACTGGACCGTTGGGCGCTCCATCTCGACATCCCCATCAAGCTGAAGCCCAAACACTACCCGCCATCGGATCAGCGCCAAGCCGGGCAGATGGTCATGGCGGCCGCGGCGCGCGGCATGGACGCCATGCGGCTCTCCCATGCCCTGCTGACCGCACTTTGGCTGGAAGACCGCGACATTGCGGACCCGCACATCCGCGTTGCCATCGCCGAAGAACAGGGCATGCCGGGCGAAAGCCTGCACCGTGAAGAAGAAAGCGCCAGCATCCAGGCGGAGTTTGACCGCAACAACCACGACTCCATCGCCCGCGGCGTCTTCGGCGCGCCGACCTATGTTTGTGATGACCTGTTCCTCTGGGGCCAGGACCGTATGTTCTTCCTGGATAAGTATTTGGGCGGACAGCCTGTGCAATCTGGCGCCGTCAAGACCACCGCCAAGGCCCGGACGCGCTGAGCATGGCGGCACGGCATGTCGTTATCATCGGTGCCGGCGCTGTTGGCGCGGCCTCAGCGCTAGCTGCACTGAAGGAAGGCTACCGCGTCACCATTCTGGACCCCGCTGACCCAGGCGGGGAACAAGCGGCATCCTATGGCAATGGCTGCTGGCTCAGCCCCATGTCGGTGATACCGCCGGCGGTCCCGGGCATTTGGAAGAAGCTGCCGAAATTCCTCGCGGACCCGCTCGGCCCGCTGGCCATTCGCTGGGGTTATCTGCCGAAGGTCGCACCTTGGCTGATCCGCTACCTCGCCTCTGGCTGGCGGTGGGAGGATGTGGCGAAGACCGCCCATGCGCTCCGCCCACTGGTGCAGGATGCGCCCCGGCTGCATCAGGCGCTGGCGGAACAGGCCGGGGTGGGCCATCTGATCGAAAGGCGGGGGTTGATGTACATCTATCCCTCCCGCGCCGATTTTGAGGCTGAGAGAAAAGCCTGGGACATCCGCCACCAGGTCGGCGTGCGCTGGATTGAACTTGACGCGGATGAGCTACGCCAACGGGAGCCTGATCTGGACCGCCGCTACGGCTTCGCGGTTTTCGTGGATGAGGGGGGGCATTGCACCGACCCCGGCCCTTATGTTGCTGCGCTGATAGGGCTAGCCCAAGCCGAAGGCGCAAAACTTGTGCGCGATTACGCCATAGGCTTTCGCATTCAAGCTGGCCGGCTTTGCGCTGTGACAACAGGGCAGGGGGAGGTCACCTGTGATGCCGCCGTGATCGCCGCTGGGGTGCATTCCAAGCCGATGGCGCGCGCCGCCGGGGATGATGTGCCGCTGGAGAGCGAACGCGGCTATCACGCTGAAATAAGCGCGCCTGAAGTGGCGCCGCGCCATGGGTTGATGCCATCGGATGGGAAGATGTCCATCATGCGCACCGCGCGCGGGCTACGTTGTGCTGGCCAGGTGGAGATTGCCGGGATTGACGCCGCCCCCAATTGGCAACGCGCAGAAATTCTGAAAAACCATCTGCTCAGCTGTTTTCCGGGCCTGCCCAAGGAGATTCCGGCGGACCGGATCGAGTTCTGGCTGGGGCATCGGCCTTCCATGCCTGATGGTATGCCTTGCCTTGGCCCATCCCGCGCCACGTCGGATGTGATCCATGCCTTTGGTCATGGCCATACAGGTCTTGTCGCCGCAGCCCGGACGGGGGAGGTGGTGGCAGCACTTCTGGCTGGCCGCGCGCCGCCTATCCCTATCGCCGCCTTCGACTCGCGGCGTTTCAAGGCATTTTTTTAGCTTTTGCAGCGCCGCACTTAAGATTTTTCTCGCTTTTCAGGAAACGAAGTGTCATGATGGCATGTGGCGGCGTTGCATCCCGCGCGCTGCGGTCATTTTTGTGTGGATAGTAAAAAAGTGTTTCCTGAAAACGAGCACCAGGACAGCACCGGGCCGATCGAGGCCGAGGTGAAGTGGTATAACTCCCGTAAAGGCTTCGGCTTCGTACTGGGACCAGATGGGCAAGATGTGTTTTTTCACGCCTCTGCCCTGACAGAATCAGGCATTGAGCTGCCAGATACCGGCGATAAGCTGGTCTGCGAGATGGGTTCTGACCGGCAGGGCCGGCGCCTGATCACGCGGATCATGCAGCTGAAGAAGGGCGAAGGCGGTGGCGAAGCGCGCCCCCCGCGTCGTGAATTCGGCGGCGGTGGTGGCTTTGGGGATCGTCCCCCGCGCCGCGATTTCGGGGATCGCCCCCCGCGCCGTGATTTCGGTGGCGGCGGCGGCTTCGGTGGTGGCGGCGGCGGCTTCAATGGTGGTGGCGGCGGCTTTGGGGATCGTCCCCCGCGTCGCGATTTTGGTGATCGCCCTCCACGTCGTGACTTCGGCGGTGGCGCTGCCGGCGGTTTCGGTGGCGGCGGTGCTGGTGCCGGTGGCTTTGGTGATCGTCCCCCACGTCGTGACTTCGGGGATCGTCCACCGCCGCGGCGCGAATTCAGCCGCGATGAAGGCGGCCCGACCTACGACGTCGCCGGCACGGTCAAGTGGTTTGACCAAGTGCGCGGCTTTGGCTTCGTGACGCCGGAAGATGGCGGCCAGGATGTCTTTCTGCATTCTTCGGTGCTGCAACGCGCCGGCAAGCAGGATGTGCAGCAGGGCGAAAAAGTAGCGCTTGAAGTGCGTGACGGCCAGCGCGGCCGCCAAGCCGTGAATATGAAGGACTGAATCACTTCGCTGTGCGGCTTTTGGGCGGCGCTGATGATGTGATGTGAAAAGCGAGGGGGCATGCCTCCTCGCTTTTTTCGTGGCTTAGGGCCGCCCGGGCTGTATCCATTTATGATTGAGAAAACCTAAGACCAAGAGAGCATTTTTACCGAATTTAAATAAAAAACGTGGTTTTTCAATAGTTTATTTAACTGCTTTTTCATTTCCCTCTGAGAAATTGACG
Organism: Asaia bogorensis; assembly: GCA_945874515.1. GTDB lineage: Bacteria > Pseudomonadota > Alphaproteobacteria > Acetobacterales > Acetobacteraceae > Neoroseomonas > Neoroseomonas bogorensis_B. Next base: position 7,883 of record CAMCHA010000012.1, on the reverse strand, counting down.
TTGTCCCGAAAACCGGGCGCAGCGAAGGGAAAATCCCATGAATCTGAATTCCGTTAATACCAATATTGGGGCGATGACCGCCCTTCAGTCCTTGAACAGGACCAATGACGCGCTTGCCGCAGTGCAGAAGCGTGTTTCGACCGGGTTCCGTGTTGCCGATGCCAAGGATGATGGTGGCGCGTTTGCTGTCGCCCAATCCGTGCGTGGTGACGTTGCCGGCCTGACCGCTGCCAATGAGCAATTGGGCGGTCTAAAGGGTATCATTGACGTCACGCTCACGAGCCTGGGGCAGGTTTCGACAACCATGGTGGAGGTGCGGACGGTTTTGACGCGCCTTGCCGACGGTACGATCAATGATGAACAGCGCGATCAATACGAACAACAGTATGATCAGTTGAAAACACAGATCGAGCGCTTCATTGATGACGCAACCTATAATGGACGCACCTTGCTTTCGACAAATGTTGCTACGGGTGGCGGCGATATCGTTACCATTCGCAATGAGCAAGGCACTACGCTTACTCTCGCCGCCTTTGATGGCGCGACAGATTTTGTTGTGGATGCCGCACCGGTTGATGCGACGGCTGCGCAGGCGGCCATTACTGGAAACTGGACCGATATCAACAAAGCGATCAATGACGCGCTCAATCGATTGGGGGCCGATTCGCGCTATGTTGATTCCCAGATCGGTTATAATCGCGACAAGCTTGATGCCATTGAAGGCGGGCTTGGCGCCTTGATTGATGCCGATATCGCTAAGGAAGCAGCGCGTCTTCAGGCTCTGCAGATTCGCCAGCAGCTTGGCACGCAAACGCTTTCAATCACCAACCAAGCACCACAGGCGCTGATTTCCCTGTTTGGTCGCTGAACCAGCTGAATGGCTTTTGCGATCCGCCCCTTTGGATCGCAGCAAGAAATTTTAGCACCGCAGCGTGATTGCTGCGGTGTTTTGTTCTAGCGCACACCCGCATCACATTCGTTCACCGCGACCCGAACTCAATTTTATTTCATTATATTACTTAGTTAGATTCGGCATATTATTTAGGAGTGCCTACAAAAAATTTGGCAGGCAAATTTAAAAATAGCTGAATAATTTACGGAAAATTATTTCTTTAATGTCACTTTTGGATATGCCCAAAATGGGTTTGCGATAAAGGAAAAATTCCGATGAGCATCACCTCAGTCATCACAAATGTCGGTGCCATGACGGCACTGCAGTCTCTCAACCGCACCAATGATGCCTTGTCGGAGGTGCAGAAGCGTATCTCCACCGGCTATCGCGTCGCCGATGCCAAGGATGATGGGGGCGCCTTTGCGGTTGCGCAAACGGTTCGGAGCGACACAGCCTCCCTCGGCGCAGTCAATGAACAGTTGGGCGGGCTTCGCGGCTTGGTTGACATCTCACTTACGGCCCTTGAGCAGGTTTCAAAAACCATGATCGAGGTACGCACCGTGCTGACACGCCTCGCCGATGGCACCATCACTGGGGAAGCGCGCGATCAGTACAATCAGCAATACGCGCAGCTTCGCGATCAGATAACGAATTTCTTGGAAGATGCGGATTACTTTGGACGCAACTTGCTGACCGGCACATCGCCTGTAGACGATATCGTCACGCTAAGAAGCGAATCAGCAGATGCGGCAGACCTATATACGTTGCCCGCGCTCGGTCCCAATACGAATTTTCTTGTCATGGTTGGGCCCTTCGCGACAGATGCCGATGCACGCGCTGCACTGGACCCGGCAACCGGGGATTTCACCGACATTAACAACATCATCAATGATGCGATGAACAGGCTTGGGTCGGATGCGCGTTATATTGACGCGCAGATCAATTACAATGGCAGCAAGCTTGATGCCATGGAAGCAGGGCTCGGCAATTTGATTGACGCGAACCTAGCCAAGGAATCGGCGCGTCTACAGGCGCTGCAAATCCGCCAGCAGCTTGGCAGCCAAACGCTTTCCATCGCCAATCAGGCGCCGCAATTCCTGACATCACTCTTCGGTGGCCGCTGATCGGCACGCGGTTAAACCTGGGCGCTTCAACCGAAGCGCCTGGGCCTGATCCCGGCGTGGAACCAGGTGATCATCGAATAAGTAACGCCGCCGCATAGGGCGGCATATTCGTGCATTCCAGCACAATGGTACCAACATCCGGATGCTGCGCGACCAGCGCGCGCCGCGCATCCAGGATATCCTGCGTTGCCAAATCAATATTTATATCCTGATGATCGGCGCGGTTCAGCACGCGGAAAAATTCGCGCCCGCCCTCCGTGCCAACGCAGGGGATATTGCGCGCGACACCTGCGGCATCCAGATGCGCCGGGGTCAGTGATTGCTTGCTGACAGTAATCACACCAACCCGCTTGCCGGGCGGCAGTGCTGCTTGCACTCAGGGCACTTGCATCAGCGAAGAAGTGGCCACGGGCACCTGCATCGCTTCTGCCAATTCCCGCTGGAACAGCGATAGGAAGCCGTAATTGCTGGTGATGGCCTCGGCCCCCCAGATGGACTAATTCCTGCGCCGCGACGATGAAATCCGGCAAAAGCCCCTTGGCGCCCAGCAGCACCACTTTTTCCGGTGTCGCGCCGCGCACCACGCGAAACAGCACGGGGAAGGGCCAAGTTTCCCCATTGCCCATATCGCCTGGGATTCGGGGAAAGCGCGCTTCCAGCATCAATATGCCAAGTGGCGCGTCATAGATGGATTTGCCGCTGCGTGCGATGCGCGGCGCTGCATTTGGGCTGTTCATTCTCATAGCTAAGATGGCTAAGATGGACGTCAACAATCCCGGGGAGTTTCAAACCATGCGCTTTCGTCTGCTTGCCGCGCTTTTCGCCGGCCTGATCGCCTCACCCGTTCTGGCGCAGGGCGATGCCTGGCCAAGCCGCCCGATCACGCTGATGGGTGGATTCCCCAATGGCGCGGGCACGGATATTTATGCGCGGCGCCTGGCGGAACCGCTTTCCCGCGCGCTTGGCCAGCCCGTGGTGGTGGATAGTCGCACTGGGGCAGGGGGCAATATCGGGTCAGACTTCGTCGCGAAGTCGCGGCCCGATGGCTACACCTTCTATTTCGGCACCGCCGGCACGCATGCCATCAATGCCGCGCTGTATAAGAACCTGCCCTTTGATGTGCAGCGGGATTTCACGCCGGTGGCGCTGCTGGGCGATGTGCCCAATGTCATGATCGTAAGCCCCGAGAAGCGTCCGCAATTCCAGAATTGCGCGCAGGTGCTGGCGGCGGCGCGGGCGCGGCCCCAGGCGGTTTCCTATGCCTCCACCGGCAATGGCGCCTCCACCCATCTGGCCGGGGCGCAATTCGCCATCACCGCCAATCTTGATCTGCTGCATGTGCCCTATCGCGGCCAGCCCGGCGCCATGACGTCCTTGCTGGCGGGTGATACGGACCTGTTTTTCAACCAATCAGGCGCGGCCATGGGCCCGATCCGCCAAGGCCAGGTCCGGCCGCTTGCGGTGATGAGCCCGGCGCGGCTCGCGGCGTTGCCAGATGTGCCCACGGTGGCGGAGGCTTGCGGCACGCAGCCCATGGATACCAGCACCTGGTACGCCATCCTGGCCCCGGCTGCCCTGCCTGAGCCGATCCTGCGGCGCATGAATACCGAAATCAATCGCATCATCACCACGCCCGAATTCCGCACCTGGCTGGTGCAGGATCAGGCCATTACGCCCCCCACCGCGCCCAATTCGCCCGAGCAGTTCCGCGAAACCCTGGCCCGCGACATTACCCGCTGGGCGGAAGTGGTGCGGCGTTCCGGCGCGACCGTGGATTGACGCGCTCCATCATCTTGCAAGCGTGCCCCGCCGGCCCTTAGTGCCTGTCCCCTTCGCGTCCGCTCAGCGGACAGGCACTAAACTTTTGTTTGATCGCATTTTCCGAGCCGCCAAGTGATTTCACTTGGCTTGAAAATGCTCTAATCCGAGCCGAAACCGGAGCTAGACCAATGGACATGCATCACTCTCAGGAAGCCCATGCCGAAATCCGTGAGGAAGTGCGCAAGCTTTGCGCGCGCTTTCCCGGCGAATATTGGCGTGAACTCGATACCCGCCGCGGCTACCCGACCGAATTCGTCCAGGCGCTGACCGATGCCGGTTGGCTGGCCGCGCTGATTCCGGAAGAGTTTGGCGGGTCTGGCCTGCCGCTTTCGGCTGCCGCTGCGATTCTGGAAGAAATCCACACCACGGGCTGCAATGCGGCTGCCTGTCACGCGCAGATGTACATCATGGGCACCATCCTGAAGCATGGCAGCCCGGAACAGAAGCAGAAGTACCTGCCGAAAATCGCCACCGGCGAATTGCGCCTGCAAGCCTTTGGCGTGACGGAGCCCACCAGCGGCACCGATACGACCAGCCTGCGTACCTTCGCGCAAAAGCAGGGCGACAAGTACATCGTCAATGGCCAGAAGATCTGGACCAGTCGCGCGGAGCATTCCGATCTGATGCTGCTGCTGGCGCGCACTACGCCGCGCGATCAGGTGGCCAAGCGCACCGATGGGCTTTCCACCTTCATCGTGGATATGAAAAAGGCGCTCGGCAATGGTCTGACCATCCGCCCGATCCGCACCATGATGAACCATAATTCCTGCGAGGTCTTCTTCGACAATATGGAAGTGCCGGCGGAAAACCTGGTCGGCCAGGAAGGCAAGGGCTTCCGTTATATTCTGGATGGCATGAATGCCGAACGCCTGCTGATTGCAGCTGAGACCATTGGCGATGCCAAATGGTTCATCAACAAGGCCGTGGATTATTCGAAGCAGCGCGTATTGTTCGGCCGCCCGATTGGCCAGAATCAAGGCGTACAATTCCCGATCGCCAAGGCCTATGCCGAGATGCGCGCCGCCGAAGCGCTGATCCAGAAGGGCTTGGATAAATTCGAAGCCGGCCTGCCCTGCGGCGAAGAGGCTAATATGGGCAAGATGCTCGGCGCCGATGCGGCCTGGGCGGCAGCGGAAGCTTGCGTGCAAACCCATGGCGGCTTCGGCTTTGCCGAGGAATATGATGTGGAGCGAAAATTCCGCGAAGCACGGCTTTATCAAGTGGCGCCGATCAGCACCAATATGGTGCTGAGTTATATTGGCGAACATGTCCTTGGGATGCCGCGGTCCTACTGATGGCCTCCCAGCCTTTGAAGGGCCTGTTCGTCGTTTCGATGGAACAGGCCGTCGCCGCGCCTTATTGCGCGTCTCGGCTGGCGGATGCCGGAGCGCGCGTCATCAAGATCGAAAGGCAGGAAGGCGATTTCGCCCGCGCCTATGATGCGGTAGCGAATGGGCAATCCAGCTATTTCATCTGGCTCAATCGCGGCAAGGAAAGCCTTTGCCTTGATATCAAAAAGCCAGAAGACAAGGCTTTGCTTGATGCGCTGATCGCCAAGGCGGATATCTTCATCCAGAACCTGGCTCCTGGCGCCATGGCCCGGGCTGGCTTTGGTTCGGCTGAATTGCGCGCGCGGCATCCGCGCCTGATCACCGTTGATATCTCGGGCTATGGTGAGGAAGGCGAATATGCCGCCATGAAGGCCTATGACCTTCTGGTGCAGGCAGAAACTGGGCTGGCTTACGTGACAGGCCGCGCGGAAGGCCCTGGGCGTGTTGGTGTTTCAGCCTGCGATATTGCGTGTGGCATGCATGCCTATGCGGCGGTGCTGGAAGCGCTGATTGATCGCGGCATCACCGGCCAGGGCAAGGGCATTGCCGTCAGCCTGTTTGATGGCATGGCGGATTGGATGACGGTGCCGCTGTTGCAATATGAAGGCACCGGCCGGAACCCGCCGCGCATCGGCATGGCGCATCCTTCCATCTGCCCCTATGGCGCCTTCACCACCAAGGATGGCGCCGATGTGCTGATCGCCATCCAGAATGAACGTGAATGGGCCGGCTTCTGCGCCCATTTCCTGGATGAGCCTGATCTGCCTGAGCGTGAAGGCTTCCGCGTCAATAATGAACGTGTCGCCAATCGCCCCATGGTGGATGGCCATATTGGCAAGATGTTCGCGACCCTGACGCGGGAGGAATGCGCAGCAAAGCTGCGCCGTGCCAATACTGCCTTTGGCTTCATCAATGATTGCGACGGCTTGCGCAACCATCCGGCGCTCAGGCGCGTGACGGTGGAAACGGAAAAGGGCCCTATCAAGATCGGCGCGCCGCCGGCGAAGCTTTCTGATGGGGCGCGCAGCCTGGGGGCTGTGCCGCGTCTCGGGGAGCATTCGGCGGCCATTCGGGCGGAATTCGGCGCTTAGAGCAGTTTCCGTTCACCTTCGTTCACGGGAACCGCTCTAAACCTTTGTTTGTTCGCATTTTCCGAGTCGCCAAGTGATTCCACTTGGCTTGAAAATGCTCTAGACCGGGCAGGGGGCTGGAAGCTGCCTCCCCGCGCGCCAATTTCAATGACAGTTTCAAGTCAACGGAGAGATCCTTCAATGCAACGTCGTCATGTTCTGGGTTTGGCCGGCGCCGCCGCGCTGGCGCCACTTGCCCGTCCGGCCCTGGCGCAAGCCTGGCCGTCTGGCCCCGGCAGGTTGGTGGTGCCCTTCGCCGCCGGCGGCCCCACGGATATCCCGGCGCGCTTGCTTGCGGATGAAATGTCCAAATTCCTGCCCGCGCGCCTGGTGGTGGAAAACCGCACCGGCTCGGGCGTAGTGATCGGCACGGATCTGGTCAGCAAGGCGCCCAAGGATGGGCAGACCATCCTCTACACCACCATCGCCCATGCGTGCTTGCGCGCGCTGTTTGACCGCCTGCCTTTTGATCCCGTCACGGATTTCATCCCCACCACCTATATCGGGCAAATCCCGATGATCATGCTGGTCAATAAGGACCTGCCCGCGCGCACCCTGCCGGAACTGATTGACCTGCTGCGGAAGAACCCCGGCAAGTATGATTACGCGTCCAGCGGCAATGGCGGCGCGGTCCATTTGGCGAGTGAGCTGTTCCTGCACATGGCGGGCGGGCTCAAATGCAATCATATCCCCTTCCGCGGGTCATCCGCCGCCATGCCGGAAGTGCTTTCCGGGCGCATCCCCATTATGCTGGATGTTGCGGCGGCGGCCCTGCCTTACATGCAGCGCGGCGAATTGCGCGCGCTGGCGATCAGCACCAAGGAACGCATGCCCTATGCGCGCGATCTGCCGACCTTCATCGAAGGCGGCGTCGCGGGGTCTGAGGCCTATACGTGGCACATGGCACTGGTGCCCGCCGGTACACCAGCCGCTACGGTGCAGGCTATCAACACCGCCTTCAACCGCGCTTTGTCGCAGGATTCGGTGAAGAACAGGCTTGGCGAAATGACCATGGAGGTCACCTCCAACAGCACGCCGGATAGTGCGGCGCGCTTCCTGGCCGCCGAAATGGCGAAGTGGGAGCCGATCATCCGCACTGCCGGCATTAAGCCGAATTGATCTTGTGCGGGCGGGGGTCCGCCCTCCGCCCGCTTCATTTCCGTTGCCACTGAAAGGCCACCGCCATGACCATGCTGCCCGCTTCGATGAATTTCGTGGACCATGGCAAGGGTGGCGGGCCGGAGGTTCTGGTGCCGGCGCAAACTGCCCTGCCGGCCCCGGCGGCGGATGAGGTGTTGATCCGTGTCATGGCGACAGGTGTCAATCGCCCGGATGTGGCGCAGCGTGAGGGCAGCTACCCGCCACCGCCTGGTGCCTCGCCCATTATCGGCCTGGAATGCGCGGGTGAAGTGGTGGCGATCGGCGCTGCGGTCACGCGCTACCGTGTTGGTGATCGCGTCTGCGCGCTGACCAATGGTGGCGCCTATGCTGAATATTGCACGGCACCCGAAGCGCAGACCCTGCCCTGGCCCAAGGGCTATGATGCGCTGCACGCCGCTGCCCTGCCTGAGACCTATTTCACCGT
>CAMCHA010000011.1 GCA_945874515.1 Asaia bogorensis | reverse complement strand
TCCAGATCATCCTCGATCGCGAGTTGAAGCCAGGATTTTGGTTCCGCTTCGCTATTTTCCTGCGACATGTTCTTACTCCTTCTTCATCTCAAAAAAGCACCTCAAGCTGAGATTAAAGCGCCGCCTATCCGACTTGGTAGCCGCGTGACGCCCACTCGCTCTCGATTTTAAGTTTATTCAACAATTCGTGGTTTTGGAAGCAGGTATATCAATGACAATTTTGTTGCACTACTTAGCGGAAAGGGCAAGGTCAACAAAACTTCGCCTCTATATCCGTAGATGATGCAACTCCGATGGCATCAAAATGTGAGGTGAGAAACGCCTCAGCTTGGGCGACCCCAAGGTCAAAAAGATGAGCCAAAAAACCCGGCGCAGCATTGAGCTTTGAGGATGGGTCGAGTCCCGCGAGCTGTTCCTCGGCATCAATGCAATGAATGAAAAGCCGCAGATACTTCCCCCCGTCAAGATCACCGCGATCAATCAACTGGGTGACGAAATGGATCATCCGCATTTCCCGCATCAATGATGAATTGAAGGCGAGCGTATTGATGCGATCCATGATCGCCCGCATGTCGCGTGGCACCGCCGGGATATTGATGGGATTGAGCTGAACGATGATGATATCCGGGCATCCGCCCATGTAGATCAGTGGAAAAATAGGTGGATTTCCGGAATAACCGCCATCCCAATAATGTTCTCCATCCACCTCAACCGCTTGAAACAGCTGTGGCAGACAGCCGGAGGCCATGACCGCCGCCGCACTCATTTCATGACGAGCAAAAACCTTAAGACGTCCGTTCAGAACATTAGTTGCACAGACAAAGGCCGCTGGCCGCTCGGCCTTGCGAAGGCGCGAAAAGTCAACCAGATCCTCCAGCAATTGCCGGAGAGGGTTCTGGTTGAGCGGATTGAGCTGATAGGGCGAGAAAAGCTTGAACATCGCATCGGTTGCCATCCAGAGCGGTGAAAAGCGCATGGTCCCTGGCGAGGAAAGCCGATCGATTGACGTGGGCTGAACTGGCGCGGCTGCCGCCATCTTCCCTACGCCGCTCCAAAATTCGGTCAGCATGCGGCGTGCAAGATCAGGCCCGCCTGCCGCCAAACCATCCGCCACCAGCGCGGTATTCATCGCCCCGGCGCTCGTCCCGACAATGCCTTCAACCTCAAGACGCGGGTCGCGCAGCAGCCGATCAAGCACACCCCAGGTGAAGGCGCCATGGGCGCCGCCGCCTTGCAAAGCAAGTTTGATGCGCTTCCTTGTCGGTGGTTCTGGCCCTGTCATCAGATTATTTTATCATCGCGCGGGTCACGGGTGTCCAGTCCTTGGGAGCACCCGCGCGCAGGGCGCTGATGCGTTCGGCATAGAGCCGGCCGAGATGATCATCTGGCGGCAGATCGGCATCGGCAAGCGCCGCCGATGCTGTGTCAAACTGCCCGGCACGATAAGCATTGATCATCTTTTGCCAAGCAGCCAGCCCGGCAACCAGGCGGGGGTGAGCAACCAAGGGCGTATCCTCGGGACGATCCACAATGAGATAGCCGAGCAATTCATGCAGCTCAACCGGCTGAGCGGAACCCTTCACGAGTACCAGATCAACCGGCCGGCTCACGAAGACATGGCCGGCCGCGCGTCGTGTCGCTTCGGAAATCAGGATCTGGGATCCATAGGCCTTATTCATGCCCTCCAATCGCGAGGCAAGGTTCACCATGCTGCCAATCGCTGTATAGGACATGCGATCAGATGAGCCGACATTTCCCACGATGGCGTCTCCGGTATGGACGCCAAATCGGGTATGCAGCCGGGGCCAACCTCGCGCGGCAAATCGCTCGCACAACCTCTCGGTCAATAGCCGCGCGCGCAGCGCTGCCTCACAGGCATTACTGGCATGGGAAAGATCATCCTGCGGCGCATTCCAAAGCGCCATCACGGCATCACCAATATATTTGTCAATCGTTGCTTGGCAGCGCAGCAATTCTACCGTGAGATCCTCGAAATAGGCGGAAGCAATGTGCATAAGCTCCTCAGGCGGAAGGTCTTCAGCCAGGGTCGTGAAGCCTTCGACATCGCTGAACATGACACTGATGCTGCGCCGCGTGCCGCCCAGCTTTGCGGCATCACCCTCAGCCATCAGCTTGGCCACAAGGCTGCGCGGCACATAAGCGCCAAAAACGCGCAGTGCTGATTTCATGCCATCCATGGTGCTGGCCAGTCGTGCGATTTCCGTGATGTGGCTGTGCACGTGGATGGGGGCAGCAAGATCAAGGCGCGCAATCGCATCTGCTTCTCTTGCCAATTGCGACAAGGGGCGTGATATACGCCACGCAAGCACACCGATGCCTCCAAGGCCAAGCAGCAAAGCGAAAAACGCCCAGGTCGTGCCCTCACTCAAAGCCATATCCAAGGGTCGCGTAAAATCGGCAATTGGGGCTGCCACAGCAACGAGCATACTGGGCCCCGCGAGTTCCGCAACCGATTCAAGCCGTACCAGCATGGTTTCCGTCGGTGCTGGTATCATCGGGTCAGCGCCGCGGTGTGCCCCCAGTCTCGAATCAAGTCTTGAAACAAGCCTTGCGTCGGGCAAAAGTTGCGTCGTCTGCCCAACACGCAGCGCGCCTTGCGCATATTCCCGCCAAATCGTTTGAATGAGCGGATCGGGGCTGGCCATGAGCGTTGTCCAGGCGGTGCGGCCATCCGCCAGGCGTTGCACGGCAAGCTCTGGCCGCTGATGCGCCATCATGATGCCGTCCTGGGTGAAAAGGAAAAGCACACTCGACGGCGTGGTCCGCAGACGGGCCAGGAATTCCACCAGCCCTTCAAGCGTCATGTCCAACGCTACAACAGCGCCAGAGCCAGGCACGCGACGGCTTACCGAAATGCCGGGCCGACCGAGCAGCGGGAGATCATAAAGCGTGGAGACATGCACCGCGGCATCACTCGCCTGCAAATACCATTGCGTCTGGCGTGGTGTGAAGCTTCGTGCTGCGCGCCCAAGCATACCAAGGGGCTGCAATCCGGCATCAAGGAAATGCCAATTCTCGCTTGTCTGTCCATGCAGAATCTCACGCAGCGCAAAGGCGCTTTGTGCAGGTGCGCCATCGGCATATTCCTTCGCCAAGGCCCCGACGCGCATCACCTGGCGCAATGTGCCATCCGGCAGGCCTACCGATATAATTTGAATGGCGGGTTCATGGATCAGCAACGCAAGCATGGCGGCGGTATCGCTCGCGGCTGGATTGAGACCCTCAGTGAGAGGCGCGAATTCAGGCAAAACAGCGGATAGCGCCATGACTGGTCTGATCAGGGCGCGCGTGCTTGCTGCTGCCGTATCGGCCGCTTGCGCCAGGCTCCGCTCTGCCGCGGCCAGCGCAGCGCGTGCCCCTGTTTGCCGATATGCAAGCACCACAGCCCCAAGGGCAAGGACGAATACAATAGTGAAGGCCGTCAGGATGGTAATGGCAAAGCTGACGCGTAAAGGGCGTGTCACGCGGTGGGGTCCGGCCAGCCAAGGGCGATCAGTGCCGCGTGCCAAAGGCGCGCATTCTCCTCTGACGGCATGGCATCAAGATTTGCGGCGGCAGTTTCGGCGCAGCTATCCCCGCCGGCGCGACATAGTGCGGCCAATTGCACCGCGCGTGCCGCAGCCAGACCAAGTGTCTGGGCGGGAGGCGTCATTTCGGGCAGGCGCTTCAGCAGGGCAAGGCGACCGGCATGGCTGGCGATAGCATCGGCCCCCGGCAGTCCAGCAGCCGCCATCTCCGCCGCCAGGGCAAGGCTGAGGCGCCAACCAAGCCCTGGGGTCAAGCTCGCGAAGAGATCCGCCTCGCGGGCGAGCCTTGCTGGCAGGTCGCCCACCTCCACCTCAGGCGTCGTGGCCATGATGAGGCGCGAAATTTCTACCCTGTCAGTTGTAGGAAGAAAGGTGATCAGCGCATCTGTGCGCAGCGCCGAACGCCTTTCGAGCGCGCCTGCCGTATCGCCGAGCGTGCCGTCATGCAGCAGGTCATGGCCCGCCATGGCAAGGATAAGCAATGTCGCCGCGCACCTGGACATCAAGCCAGCATCCACCGCAGCGGTCCCAAGCCAGCCTGCAGCAAGGATCGCTTCAGCCTGGTGATGCCGGTCGTGATAAGCGGGCTCGGTTCCGGGCGGGAAAGTGGCGCCATGGGCCTCAACAGCCTGGGCAATCGCGTGGCCGGCGGTCGCGATTGCGTGAGGTACGGCATCGCCGTGGAGTTTCACCATGGCCGCTTGCACTGCTGCGTCCAGATCTGGCGGCCCCTGCCGACGCGCTAGGAGAAAGGCTTCAAGTGCCGCAAGTGTCACAAGCAGCTTCTGATCAGTCATGGGAATGACGACAGAGAGACATCATGGCCACGCGCCAAGCGGGCCGGCCATGATGCTTCGGCCGTTCACGCATCATCCGATTGGGACGCCGGGCGATACGACACGTCCTGGCCGCCAAGGGCGACTGCCATTGTATGTTCCGCGATCATGCGTTCCTCATCGGTGCGGCGGACCAGAACGCGAAGCTTCGCATCTGCCGATGCGATCTCCGGGGCATTGGCGCTGTTCAGCGCTGGGTTCAGAGCAATGCCGAGAAAGCCAAGCCCTTCGCAAATCCGTGCACGGAGTGCGCGCGCATTTTCGCCAATGCCTGCCGTGAAGATCAAAGCGTCAATCCCGCCCATGGCGGCTGCAAGTGACGCGATTTCGCGCCGGACGCGATAGGCGAAATAGTCAAGCGCGCCTTCGGCAGCGGCAGTTCCGGCGGCCTCAATTTCGCGCACATCATGCGAAATGCCTGACATGCCCTTGAGACCGCTATTGCTGTAGATCAGCCGGGTGACTTCGGCGGTTGTCATGCCCAGGCTGTCAAGAAGATGAAGCACAACACCGGGATCAAGCTGGCCGCAGCGCGTGCCCATGGGAACACCATCCACCGCTGTAAAACCCATGCTGCTGGCCTGGGCGCGGCCATTGGCGATGGCGCAAAGCGATGAGCCATTGCCAAGATGTGCAACAACAAGGCGGCCCTTGGCAAGGGCAGGGTCCTCGGCGGCGATGCGCCCGGCGATGTATTCATAAGACAGGCCATGAAAGCCAAAGCGGCGGATACCCTGCGCGTGATACTGAGGCGGTAGGCCATAGGTATCGGCGACAAAGGGCTGCGTGCGGTGAAACGCCGTATCAAAACAGGCAACCTGCGGCACACCCCGAAAGCGTTTCGCGGCGGCAGTAATGCCGGCTAGATTATGCGGCTGATGCAGTGGTGCAAGCGGAACAAGCGCCTGCAATTCCGCCATGGCACCAAGATCAATCAGTATGGGTGCCGAAAAATCCGGCCCGCCATGCACCACACGATGCCCGATGGCCACAACCGGGGCAGGTAGCCGGTCTTCCAGCCAGGTGATGATGACGTTAAGCGCCGCGGCATGATCAGCTGGTGCGCCGCCATCTGGCCAAAGCTCATCGGCGATTTTCAGGCCATTGGAATCCCGGGCCACGAAATGCGGCGTCGCGCCGATGCCCTCAACCTGCCCGGCATGAAGCTGCGCGAGTGCAGCGCCCGCGGCTTCATAAGTGGCGAATTTCAGGGAAGACGACCCCGCATTCAGGACCATGATAATGCCGTTCATGAAGTACCCCATGCTTGCATTTGTGGCGTGTGGCCCGCCCGAAGGAGGCAAGCCCAGCCCGAGAAAAGCTTAAGCCCCGGTCACTTGGACTGGCCATGCGGAAGCCAGACACTTTCCGGTACGCATCCAATGGCTGTAGAGCACCGCCAATGCAGCCGACATCAGCCGCGCATCCTCATCATCGGCGCGGCTGGTCAACATCACCGGCGCCTTGGCACCGACAACCAGGCCACCCGTATCGGCATCTGACATAAACACAAGTTGCTTCGCCAGCATATTGCCGGCTTCAAGATTGGGAACAACCAGCACATCCGCATGGCCGGCAACCATTCCAGCGATACCCTTGGTTTTCGCCGCTCCAATATCAACGGCATTATCCATGGCGAGCGGACCATCCACAATGCCGCCCTTAATCTGTCCACGCTCGGCCATTTTGGAGAGGATGGCGGCATCCAGCGATGAGGGTATGGCCGGATTGACCGTTTCCACTGCGGAGAGAATGGCGACACGCGGCTGGTCAAGGCCGATCGCGCGCGCCAGGTCAATGGCATTCTGGATAATATCGGCCTTGGTCATAAGGTCAGGCGCGATATTGATGGCGGCATCGGTAATCAGCAATGGTCCTTCTCGGCCCGGAACATCCAGGACAAAAACGTGGCTGATCCGCCGCCCGGCGCGCAGGCCCCCATCGCCCTTCGTGACATGCTTCAGCACTTCATCGGAATGGATATTGCCCTTCATCACAGCGGCTGCACTGCCTTCGTGAATCAGCGCGACAGCGCGCGCGGCCGCGGCATGGTCATCGTGTGTTGCCAGGATGCGTATATCGGCAAGATCCCAGCCGATTTCTGCTGCGACTGCGCGGATTTGCGATTCCGGCCCGATCAGGATTGGTTCGATCAGCCTGGCCTTCGTTGCCTCCCAGGCGCCGCCAAGGGAGTTTCGGTCAGTCGGCGCCACGACAGCGGTCGGCATTGGGGGCACGCCGTCGCACGCAGCGAGCAGGCGTTCAATCTTACCGCGTTTTTGTAGCGCAAGGCTTGGCAGGGTGATGTCATCGGCCCTGAGGCTCATGGCCGGCGCCTTCACCTCAGCCACGCCATCAGCAATTAGGGTACCGTCATTGCGGGTAAGCCGACATTCAAGATCCACACGGCGATCTGGTCGCTTGTCGCGCACTGTGACTGTCGCGGTCAGCACATCACCCGGATAAACCCGATTGTGAAAATTAAGCGTCTGCTGAAGATAGGCCGTGCCCGGCCCCGGCAGGACATTGCCAAGCAGCGCAGAGAAAAGCGAACCGCCCCACATGGCAGGTGCGACCGGCTTTTCGCCAGTCACTTTTTCGGCGAGCCCCGGCAAATGCCGTGGATTGAGATTGCCGGAAGCATGGGCGAAGACAATAAGATCATTATCCTTGCAGATGCGTTCAAGGCTTGCGGTCTGGCCGATGGAAAGATCATCATAGCCATGGCCGATCAGATCGGAAGGCGGCATGGGGGTTCTCCGTCTTTCAGGGCGTGAGCGCCATTTCAGGCACGTCTCCGTGGATGATCAGCGGCGCAGCGGTTGCGGCGCGGACCGCTTCAACGCTGACGCCCGGCGCGCGTTCCTTCAGGATCAGGCCTTGCGCTGATGGTTCCAGCACCGCGAGGTCCGTCACTACCAGTGTCACGGGTCTTGCCGCAGTGGGCGGAAGCGTCAATTCAGGTACGATCTTGCTTTCGCCCTTGGCGACGTGCTGCATCGCCACCACCACGCGGCGCGCACCGGCAACCAGGTCCATGGCACCGCCCATGCCCGGCACAAGCTTGCCGGGCACCATCCAATTCGCGAGCTGCCCCCGCGCATTCACCTGCAACCCGCCAAGCACAGTCATGTCCAGATGCCCACCGCGGATCAGCATGAAGCTCATGGCGCTGTCGAAGGATGCCGCGCCCGGCATGGCGGAAATGAAGCCGCCGCCGGCATCGGTCAGGTTGGGGTCTTCCATGCCTTCGGGCGGTGGCGCACCAAAGCCGATGATCCCGTTTTCGCTTTGGAAATGAACCCTGATGCCCGCGGGGATATAGCGCGCCACCAGGGTCGGCAAGCCTATGCCAAGATTGACCAGGGTATTGTCGCGCAATTCAAGCGCCACGCGGCGCGCGATGATTTCCTTGGCTTCCATGCTCATCGCGGCCGCTCCACAAGATGTGTGACCAAGATGCCAGGTGTGCGAACGGCATCCGGGGGTATAACACCGACAGGCACGATCTCGCCAGCTTCGGCAATCACCAGCTTGGCGGCCAGCGCCATGACTGGGTTGAAATTGGTCGCGGTCAGCCTGTAAGTCAGGTTGAAATTGTAATCGGCCTCATGCGCCAGGATGATCGCGACATCAGCAGGCAAGGCCGTCTCCAGAAGGAAGCTTTGGCCTTCGATCTCTATCACCCGCTTGCCTTCATCCACCCTGGTGCCAACGCCAGTTGGCGTGAGAACACCGCCGAGCCCTGCCCCAGCAGCGCGAATGCGCTCCGCCAGGGTACCTTGCGGCACCAAATCCACCTCGATCTCGCCCGCGATCATTTTCTTCTGGGTGACGGGGTTGGTGCCGATATGGCTGACGATGCATTTCGCGACACAGCCGGCATCAATCAGCTTGCCGATCGCAACTCCAGGCCTTGCCGTGTCATTGCCGATGATGGTCAGGTCCCTGGCGCCACGCGCGACCAGCGCATCCACAATGCGGGTCGGTGTACCCACCCCCATGAAGCCGCCGAACATCACGCTTGATCCGTCAGTAATCAGCGCCGCAGCCTCAGCGGCGGAGATAGCCTTTCTGTGCATCGCTTGCCCCTTCAGGCCATGATATGCAAACCACCATCAACATAGATCGTATCGCCCGTCATGCCGGATGAAGCGCCTCCGACAAGAAAGGCAACGACGCGCCCAACTTCCGCGATGTCCACCAGGCGCTGCGCCGGTGCGCGGGATTGCGCCATATCCACCAACTCATCGAAATGGGCGATGCCGCTTGCGGCACGGGTCCTGAGAGGACCGGGTGAAACAGCAAAGACACGAATATGCCTTGGGCCAAGTTCAGCGGCGGCATAACGCACCGAAGCTTCAAGCGCGGCCTTAACCGGGCCCATCATGTTGTAATTCCCGACCACCTTGTCGGCGCCGTAATAGCTCATGGTGATCAATACGCCGCCATCTTTCATCAGCGGTTCCGCAAGCTTGGCCATGCGCAGGAAGGACCATGCGGAAACGCGCATCGCTTGGGTAAAACCTTCTGCCGAGCAATCAACCACACGGCCATGAAGATCCTCACGCGGCGCGAAGGCGATGGAGTGGATCACGAAGTCAAGTTTGCCCCATTGATTTTCGATGCGCGCGAAAACCGACTCAAGCGCACCCGGTTCTTCGACATCGAGCGGCATCATGATGGAGGATTGCAATTGCTCCGCGAGCGGGCGGACAAAACGCTCCGCCTTTTCATTCAGCCATGTTACCGCGAGTTCAGCACCGAAGGCGCGCAACTTGGCGGCGCAGCCGAAGGCGATTGAACTGTCATTGGCAACCCCAACGATCAGCCCGCGCTTTCCCTTGAGCATGTCGCCGATGCGATCATCGGGGTTCCATACCTTAGACAGCGGATCAGTAGGGAGATCGGCCATGTAAACCTCTCAACGAATTATCTTATCAATATCCCAATGGGCGCGACCAAGTGATGACCGAAGTGTGAAACTTGGGTGACGTCTTCGCCCGCAGCCTGAACCGGGTGACGTCTGCGCAAGCGGGATAAACTTCTTTTTCGGTTTGTTTAGGCAGTGAATTCATAAACGGGATTCCCACGGGCGCGCGATTCTGATTCAAGGCCTAGGCTGTTGGATACGAACAGATGATGGAGGCTTCACCTGAAAAGCAAGGTATGAATCAGTGGATGGATACCAAATACGCGCCCGAACTTAACGATAGCGAAACCGTGTAGCGCGACCGCAAAGCCCATTATCTCGTCCATCAGATCTGCAACGATACAGAAGCTCTGGACCGTACCATGAACAACGTTGTTAAGGCCATGAACGTCCAATAAAAATCAGACCCGTTGACCAGCCGATGAATTTTTGCTTTACCAAGACTACTAGTATCAATTTTAACTGTCACGAAAATGTCATCTGTTGCACGTCTCCCTTGGTAGCGTCGCAACAAAGGGTGTGGATTGGCTGAGAGGGTCGCTGAATGTTGACTTCGCAGGACGACGGCAGGTCTGTGCTACGAAAACCTTGGGGCCTTAGGCGACGCATTGCCGTGGCTTCGGCGATGTTCCTCGGGCTTGGGTTTCTGGTTTTCGCAACCGCAGGTGCAAACGAAGAAGGCCGTCTGGCCGGTGCCGGTTCAACCTTTGTCAACCCGATCCTGCAACGGGTTTCCACCTCATATCGAAGCTATCTGGCGGCTGACCGCGTGAATATGGCCCGCCATGAAGGCCGCAGCGGTGACTGGACTGCCGGGGCGAACGCGCTGGACTACGATCCGGTAGGCTCGGTTGGCGGTCTCGAACGACTGCGGGATCCGCGCGTGATGTTTGCCGCAACCGAAGTTCCGGTTTCGGCCGCCAATTTGACTGATCGCGGTCTGGTGCAGTTTCCGTTGATCAACGGGGCCGCTGCCGCTGTGACCAATCTGGACCTTGGCGGTGCGGCGCTGACGCTGGACGCCGATACACTGGCCGCGATCTTTACCGGCAAGATCGCTGACTGGAGCGATCCGGCCATCGCTTTGCTGAACCCCAACATCGCGTTGCCCAATCTGCCGATTTCGGTCCGATACCGGGCTGACGGGTCGGGCACCACCTGGACCGTAACTGGCTTTCTGGCCCGCAGCACGGGCTGGACGCTTGGGCAGGCCGCAAAAGTCACATGGCCGGTGGGTAAAGGTGCCGACGGCAACCTTGGCGTGATTGCTGCTGTCAAGGCGACATCCGGCGCAATTGGCTATGCCGAGGTCGGACAGGCAACGCGTGCCGGTCTGGGCATCGTGCAACTGATCAATGGCGCGGGCAAGATCGTGGCGCCGACCCCGCAGACAATCCGTGCTGCTGTCGAAGCCGGGGTCTGGACAGCCGAGGGCGGTATCTCGGCCACGGCTGCCGCCACAGGGGCCGATTGGCCGATGACGGCCACGGTCTACATCGTGATGCGTCGTAATCAGAATACTGCGCAAAACGCCCGCGCCGTGACTTTCTTTCGCTATTTCTATGCCGAAGCAGCACGCGTCGGGGATGCCCTGGGATACGTGGCGCTCCCAACCAAAGTTACCGCGGAAGTCGAAGCCTATTGGGCGACTTCTTTCAAACAGCAATCCCGAAAAAGCGCAACGCGCTAACCTGAGGTGAAACGTGGAAGTCGATCTGTTCAATGAAATCATTGTTCTCGTAATCGGGGGCCTGGGAATTTTCCTTCTGGGTCTCGAGTTCATGGCAAACGGTATTCAGGCCTTGTCGGTGAACAAGATGCGGGAATGGTTGGCCAAAATGGCCGGCACGGACGTCAAGGGGGCGTTTGCGGGTACGTTAATCACCGGGATAATTCAATCGTCGACAGCGATGACCGTGATGACGGTAGGGCTCGTCAATGCTGGCGTTTTAGGCCTGCGATCCGCGATTTCGGTCATCATGGGGGCCAACGTCGGCACCACGCTGGGCAATGGTTTGATCGCCCTGCCGTTGGGTCCGCTGGGTCTGCTGTTCGGCGGCATTTTTGCGACGCTCTATTGCTTTTCTAAATCCGACCGGCTCCGCAACATCTCGCTGGCGGCTATGGGCTTCTCGCTGATCTTTTACGGCCTGAACCTGATGACCAGCGGTCTGAAGCCGCTGCGCAAGATGCCTGAGGTGCTGGAGGTGATCCAGTCACTTGACGCAAGCACCTTTGGCGGCGTCATTGCCTGCGTGCTGCTGGCGGCGCTGATCACAGCCCTTATCCACTCGTCTTCGGCAACCATTGGCATCGTGATGGGCCTTGGCGCAGCGGGCATCCTATCGTGGGAAACCGCGATTGCCTTTGCTGTCGGTGCCGACCTTGGCACGACGATCACCTCGTGGATGGCATCTCTGAACCTTTCAAAGAACGCCAAACGCGCGGCCTATGCGCATATCGGCTTCAACATTATCGGCGTAACGGTAGTATTGTTACTATTCTTCCCTGCGATGTGGGCTCTGAAGTTGGCGCTTGCAGCCTGGGGCATCGACCCGGGTGCGGCGGTTCTGGTCGATGGCCAAGAAACGTTCCCCGGCGTGCCGATTGCCGTTGGTGTTTTTTCGATCATATTCAACATCTTCAACCTGCTGATCATGTTCCCCTTTATCGGCCTGTTCGAGCGGGTGTTGTCCCGCGTCGGGCAGAGCGCATCAGACAATATCGAAGACTACTCGATCCCGCGCTTTCTAGATAAATCGCTAGTTGGTGACTTCAACGCAGCCCTGCCCGGCGTGCAGCAAGAAGCACAGCGTCACTTGCAGGCCGGTGCCGTCTTCCTTGACATCGCCCGCAACAAGCTAGGCGCGCCCAAGGATCCGGGTGAACACCACGTAGCCACCGACGTCCTAAGCCGCGAGATCCGCGCTTTCCAGGCCCAACTGTTCCAAGACGGACTGTCGCGCGATCAACTTGATCTGGTCGCCTCGCTGATCGAAGAGGTCGACTTTACCTCTGCTCTCTCGGAAGCTCTGTACCAGATTGCCCGTAGGGTAAAGCGCGAGCCGTTCTCTGATGCGGCACGTGTAGTCTTGGGTCAGGGTTTGGAACGACTTGATCAGTCGCTGGCCCGGATCTTGATCGACCCGGCCCTGCAGCCGCGTCTGCCTGCCGGGCACAGCGTTGGGGCAGAGTTCGAAGATTTGCGCTGGCAGGCCTTGCAGAACCGCGACATCTCCGCTGGCGAAAAGGGCGCGCTGCTGTCGCTGCTTGGTTCGGTAGAGCGCGCCGAGGGTCTGGTAGAGCGGATCGTGACTGAGCGGGCTTCGGTCGACCGCAGTACGATCGGCATCCGTGCGGCTGGCATGTCAGAGGGTAAGCGCCCTGAAGCACCGCTCGCCGGGAACATGGTTCCCGCCGAGTGATCCGGTAACGACGGCCGCCAGGAAGGCAAAGCCGCCAGCGCCCGGCTGCGGAACACGGCAAGCTGGCCCGGCCATGGCAATGCCTTCGTGGCGAGGTACAACCTGTGGGCGTTGATGTCACCATCCGTAGCTGCCGGACGATACGCCGCCCTTGCTCGTCGCGAAGTAGGGGGCCAAGGATGCGCGCCGTGGCCCGCAGCGGCGCGGTTTCCGGCTGGCAGAAGGCTGCCATACCACGCGGCGTCACCGCGCCAGTAGCGCTGGCACCCCATGAGGTGGGGCGCTTCTGACAAGGCCGCTTACTTTCATGGAAATGTCGCGAAACCTGCCTAGCTCGCGTCATCGCCATGAGTTATCAAAACATTTATTGAAGGGAGTTTGATATGGATAGCATCACCACTGCGGATCGGGCCCGGCCCGGGGCCGCCTCACCCAGCGGCTCGCAGTTCGACGCGCGCTTCGACACACCGGAAAACCGGCGGATGGCACGTTTGACGTCCATCTTTGTTGGCACCGTTGTGCTCGGCGGGTTATTTTACGCCTTCACAGCCCTGCTCTCGGACCTGCAAGGGGCGCATGTGCGCAGTTGGGGGCCCTTCATCCTGCTCGGCGTCGCGTTGCTGATCGCGCTCGGCTTCGAATTCGTCAATGGCTTCCACGATACGGCCAATGCAGTTGCGACGGTGATCTATACCCACGCAATGCCGCCCAACATCGCGGTGGTCTGGTCAGGTTTCTTCAACTTCCTTGGTGTGCTGACCTCAACCGGCGTGGTGGCCTTCGGCATCATCTCGCTGCTGCCGGTGGAACTCATCCTCCAGGTCAGCAGCAGTGCCGGCTTTGCCATGGTCTTCGCGCTGCTGGTCGCCGCCATCATCTGGAACCTCAGTACCTGGTATTTCGGCCTGCCGGCATCCTCCTCGCACACGCTGATCGGCTCGATCATCGGCGTCGGCATCGCTAATGCGCTGAACCGTGGTTACGACGGCACCTCGGGCGTTGACTGGGCGAAGGCGACCGAGATCGGCTATGCGCTACTGCTCTCGCCTTTGGTCGGCTTCGTCTGCGCGGCGGGCCTGTTCTTGCTGCTGAAGTTCATGGTCCGCAAGCCAGAGCTTTACCAAGAACCACACGGCACCACGCCGCCGCCTTTGTGGATCCGGGCGTTGTTGATCTTCACCTGCACCGGCGTCTCATTCGCACACGGTTCGAATGACGGGCAGAAGGGCATGGGCCTGATCATGCTGATCCTGATCGGTACGGTGCCGACGGTCTATGCACTGAACCGCACTTCAGACGCGCCGACGCCGGCAGCCTTCGTCACGGCGACCCAGGCGCTTGATCGCGCGCTCGCTGACAAGGCGCCGAATGCGATGGCCTTCACCGGCGACCCGCGGCTCGCGATTACGGATTATGTGCGGGACAGGGAGCTCTCGCCTGAGACCATCCCGGCGCTGCGCAAGCTGGCCGGTGAGATCTCCGCCCAGGTAAAGGGCTTCGATACCCTTGGCCATCTGCCGGATGAGGTGGTGCAGAGCGTTCGCAACGATATGTATCTGACCAACGAGGCGCTGCGGCTTTTCGGTAAGTTGAAGCATGTGAGTTTCTCGGGCGAGGCGGCGACGGCAGTTTCCGAGTATCGCGGGCTGCTCGACAGCGCCACTCGCTTCATCCCCACTTGGGTGAAGGTGGTGGTGGCGATCGCGCTTGGCCTTGGTACCATGGTCGGCTGGAAGCGCATTGTCGTGACCGTCGGCGAGAAGATCGGCAAGACCCACATGAGCTACGGCCAGGGGGCCTCAGCCGAAATGGTGGCGATGGGCACGATCTTCGCGGCCGACCATTACGGCCTGCCGGTCAGCACCACCCATGTGCTGTCCTCGGGCGTCGCTGGCACCATGGCGGCGAGCGGGTCGGGCCTGCAGTTGGCCACCATCCGCAACCTGTTGATGGCCTGGGTGCTAACGTTGCCCTGCGCCATCCTGCTGTCCATGACTCTGTTCTTCGTCTTCGTCCATATTTTCTGAGCCTGGCGCGCCGGCGGCCTAGCACTTGCTGGGCCGCCGGCGGCCAAAGCCCGGGAACCGCTGGATCCACAAAGTCGCGCTCGCCCCCTCCGTCGTCGCCCGTGCCTTTCGCGCGTCGCTGC
>CAMCHA010000010.1 GCA_945874515.1 Asaia bogorensis | reverse complement strand
TGGCCATGATGCTGTTTTCCTGATTGGTGGCGCGCTGATGCGCCATTCGCCCGATCCGGAAGTAGGGGCGCGCGCCTTCATCGCCGGAATCGAAAACGCCGTTTCAGCCGAAAAGGCCGCAGAATGACGGTGCGTCGCTTCAATGCCTTTGGGTGGGAAAACGTGTCCGTCCTTTCCTACAAGGAAGGCGGCCCTTACAAGGATGTGACGCGCCAGATTCTGTTTGAAGGTGAGGAATCACTCCTGGCGCAATGGCGCTATTTTGAAGTGGCGCCCGGTGGTCATTCCACGCTGGAACGCCATCAGCACATCCATTACGTCATGATTCTGCGTGGCCGCGGTGCCTGCCTTGTTGGCGATGCCATCACGGATATCGCCGAGCATGATTTGGTGGAAATCCGCCCCATGCAATGGCACCAATTCCGTGCAGCGGAAGATGCGCCGCTTGGCTTTCTATGCGTGGTGGCAACCGAACGTGACAGGCCGCAATTGCCGACCGCCGACGATCTTGCCGCATTGCGCCGGGACACAAAGATTGCTGAATTTATCCGGGCTTAGTGCCTGATTTAACGCCGCCGCATCACCGCTTCCCGCGCCAACGCCATCACCGCGGCGCGGGCAATCGCCACATCCGGCAAGCCGGTTGTTTTGGTGTGGCGTTCCGCTTCCAGCAGCGCATCACCGGCTGCGGCCAGCGCCGGCGCGGGCCAGAGCCTGATCGCCCTTTCGAAAGCCGGACGAGCCTTGAAAAACACTGGTGGTCGCAGGGAAGACAGTGCATCACCGGGGCTTGAGCCCTTCGCCACGGAAAGCGCGGCCAGATGCAGCCGTTGCACATGGCGCAACGCGGCGCGCACCACCTGCACCGCGGCGGCACCTTCCGCAAAGGCCTGATCCAAGGCGCGATCCGTAAGCGCGGCATCGCCCGCCGTGGCTGCGAGCAGCGCCTGGTCAAGGTCAAGCGTTGAACCCTCGGCGATGCAGGCAATCGCGTTTTCTTCTGTCACACGCTTGGCGGGGCCCACGTAAAGCGCCAATTTCTCCACTTCCTGGCGAATTTGCAGGCGGTTTTCGCCAAGCCGCGCGGCCATGAAGGAAACTGCGCCGCTATCCGCCGCAACACCGCGTTCCTTCAGCATGCGCCCAAGGCTCGCTTCCAGCTCCGCGCCGGTTTCGGGGTAGCAGGCAATCACCGCGGCCGCGTCATTGGCGCGTTCCAAAGCAGGGCGCAGGCCCTTATTCCCGGCAAGCGCACCCGCTTCCAACAGCACCAGCCCAGGGCCAGGACCGGCCAGCGCAGCCTTGGCAGCATTGGCCAAGCCATCGGTGGCATCGCGCACGCGCACCAGGCGCCGCCCGCCGGTCAAGGCCGATTGCGCGGCCTCACCGGCCAGCACGCTGGCATCGCGGCTTGCGGCTTCGCGCGGCACATCCACCAGGCCAAAAGGATCATCGCCCACCACGGCGCGCATCAACTGGTCCGCCCTTTCGCGCACCAGCCCCAGATCATCACCATAAATCAGCACAACCTTCGCATTTGCCGGAGGATCGGCAAGAAAGCCAGCAATGCGCCGCGCATCAATCTTGGCCATGATCAGGCCGGTGCCGCGCCTTGCGCCGCACGCCGGAACTGCATGGCGAGCCTTTCCAGGATCTGTTGCGCCAATTGCTCGATCAATTGGCGCTCCATCGTCTCCCGCGCCACATCGGCGGCGAAGAACTGGTTTTCCGGAATGTCATAGGCGTCAAAGGCGCGTTCGGTGCCGCGCGTGATTTCGCGCGGCGGCGCGCCGACATCAAACAGGAACCAAGTGGCAGTTGCGCTGAAGCGCACGCGGCTGGGGGCACCATCGCGGCGAAAGCCTTGCAGTTCCACGCCGTAACCAAGGCCGACACGCAGATCATATTTTGCGGTGACAGTGCCGCGCGCTGCGGGGGCCAGGCCTTCTTCCAGCCGCCGACGCATCAATTGCCCTTGGCGTTCAGTGATCAGCCCAACCTTCACGCCTGCGAGCGCGTCTGACACCTGAGCATCTTCGCGCAGGCCGCTTCGGCCATGCATGGGCCGAAAGCCA
Organism: Asaia bogorensis; assembly: GCA_945874515.1. Classification (GTDB taxonomy): domain Bacteria; phylum Pseudomonadota; class Alphaproteobacteria; order Acetobacterales; family Acetobacteraceae; genus Neoroseomonas; species Neoroseomonas bogorensis_B. The sequence goes on along the minus strand of CAMCHA010000010.1, from coordinate 13,108 downwards.
CAGCCCGCCGCCAATAGCGGCAGGCTAAGCGCGATGATGGTGCGTCTAGATGACAAAATTCACCACCCGTCCCGGCACATGGATGCGCTTCCTGATCGGCTTGTCGCCAAGCGCACGCCGCACATTTTCCTCAGCCTCGGCGGCGGCAAAGATCGCTTCTTCGCTGGAACCCACCGGCACTTCGATGGTGGCGCGGAGCTTGCCTAAAACCTGCACAGCAAGCGTGATGCTTTCCGCCACCAGCAGGGCAGCATCTGGCTCCGGCCAAGGCAGTTCCGCAACCAGCGATGTGTCACTGGGCCGCAGCAGGGACCAAACCTCCTCGGCCAAATGCGGCATCATCGGTGCGGAAAGTCGTGCCAGCGCCTCGAGCGCTTCGCGCCGCGCGCCACCTGGCGCATCCTTCGCCGCTTCAATGGCATTGGCGAATTCATAAAGCCGGGCGACCGCGACATTAAAGGCGAAGGTCTCCAAAGCCTCGGTCACGGTTGCAATGGCGCGATGCGTCGCGCGCCGCAAAGCCTTGCCGGCTTCTTCCGGCGCGGTGCCGGCAGGCGGCAGGCTGGGCAGGGTCGCTTCCACAATGCGAAATACGCGCTGCGTGAAGCGATAAGCGCCGGCCACGCCCGATTCCGTCCATTCCATATCGCGCTCTGGCGGATTGTCGGAAAGGATGAACCAGCGCGCCGTATCGGCACCGTATTTGGCGATGATCGCGCCGGGGTCCACCGTATTGCGCTTGGATTTTGACATGGCCTCAACCCGGCCAATCGTCACGGCTTCGGTGCCGCCCTTCACGGTGGCGCTACGCGTGCCATCGGCGCCAATGGCGAAGTCAACTTCTTCCGGATAAAGCCAGCGGCCATCCGCACCCTTATAGCTTTCATGCTGGACCATGCCTTGCGTGAACAGCCCGGCGAAGGGTTCATCCACGGAAAGATGGCCGGTTTCCTTCATGGCGCGAGAGAAGAAGCGCGAATAGAGCAAATGCAAAATCGCGTGTTCAATGCCGCCAATATATTGATCAACCGGCAGCCAGCCATCCACGGCGCCTTTGATCACTGGTTCTGCCGCACGGGGCGAGCAGAAGCGCGCGTAATACCAGGATGAGTCAACGAAAGTGTCGCAGGTATCCGTCTCCCGCCGCGCGGGCTTGCTGCATTTTGGGCAGGCCACATGCTTCCAACTTGGATGATTATCCAAAGGGTTGCCGGGCTTCGCAAAATCCACATCTTCCGGTAGGCGAACCGGAAGCTGATCATTCGGCACCGGCACCACGCCGCAATCATCGCAATGGATGAAGGGGATGGGGCAGCCCCAATAGCGCTGGCGCGAAACACCCCAATCGCGCAAGCGCCAATTCACAATACCCTGACCGGCGCTGAGCTTTTCCAATTCATCAATCACGCGGCGCTTCGCCGCAGCAACACCAAGCCCATCAAGGAAGCCCGAATTATACGCGACACCATCTTCGGTATGCGCAACATCGCCCACCGAAAAGCTTGCAGCATCCGCGCCCGGCGGCAGCACCACCTGGGTCACGGAAAGCGCATATTTGCGCGCAAAATCAAGGTCGCGTTGGTCATGCGCGGGGCAGCCAAAAATGGCACCCGTGCCATATTCCATCAGCACGAAATTCGCGATCCATACTGGGTATTCGCGCCCATTGAAGGGGTGTTTTACCCGAAAGCCCGTATCGAAGCCGCGCTTTTCTGCCTGTTCGATCGCGGCTTCCGATGTGCCCATGCGGCGGCATTCAGCGATGAACTCGGCTGCCTTGGCATCGCGCGCCCCGGCAGCAGCGGCGAGCGGGTGTTCAGCCGCCACCGCCAGGAAGGACATGCCGAACAATGTGTCGGGCCTAGTCGTAAAAACTTCAACGTCGGAAAGATCGCCCGCAGCCTGAGTTAGCGCAAATTTCACCCGCGCCCCTTCACTCCGCCCGATCCAATTGGATTGCATCAGCTTCACGCGTTCCGGCCAGCGATCCAGCCTGCCGAGCGCCTCCAGCAAATCCGGCGCAAATTTCGTGATGCTCAAGAACCATTGGCTAAGCTGCTTTTTCTCAACCAGCGCACCAGACCGCCAGCCACGGCCATCAATCACCTGTTCATTGGCGAGCACCGTGCCATCCACCGGGTCCCAGTTCACCCAGCTTTCCTTGCGCTCCACCAGGCCGGCGCGCCAGAAATCCAGCAGCAATTTCTGCTGGCGCCCGTAATATTCCACATCGCAAGTCGCGAATTCCCGCGCCCAATCCAGCGATAGCCCCATGCGCTGCAATTCCGCGCGCATATTGGCGATATTGTCATAGGTCCATTTGGCGGGATGGACGCCGCGTTCGCGCGCCGCGTTTTCCGCCGGCAAGCCAAAGGCATCCCAGCCCATGGGGTGCATCACCAAATGCCCGCGCGCCCGCTTGTAGCGCGCCACCACATCACCCAGCGTATAATTGCGCACATGGCCCATATGGATCTTGCCGCTGGGGTAGGGGAACATCTCCAGCACGTAATATTTCTGCGCGCCCTGCGGCGGCACATCTGGCACCACAAAGCAGGTGCGATCCTGCCACGCCTGCTGCCAGCGTGGCTCGGCTGAGTGGAAATCGTAACGCGGCGCGGCTTTTTCGGTCGCTGCGGGGGTATCGTTCATGTCAAGCGAAGGCCAATGCGGAAAGGGAAACAGGGACCTGATTAGAACATAAACCGCCCCGGGGAAATCGGCCCTGATCTTCCCGCGCTGCCCCACCCGTGGCATGTAAGGCCCATGCCTTACCTCATGATGTTCCTGGTCCTCAGCTTCCTGACGCTGCTTGCCACCTGCGTCATCCTATGAAGCGCCGCTTCCTCGCTGGTTTGGCGCTATTGGCGCTCGCGGCCTGCGGCGATTTGCCCCAGCCCTTCCGTGGCAATCCGGGCGGCATGGCGGGCCGCCTGGTGGCGCCGCCCCCCTATCGCGTGGCGGTACCAGTCCCTGACGCAGCAATGCTGAGCGGCACCGAATCGGAGGCCTTTGCCAGCGCCATCGCCCAGGCCCTGCTGCGGCGAGAGGTCCCGGCGGTGGCGGAAGACCCCCTGCCGCTGGATTGGCGCCTTTCCGTGGATATGCGCCTTGAAGGCAACCGCGTGGTGCCCCGCTACGCCCTGTTCGACCCCGATGGCGCCCCGCAAGGCGTCGCCGAAGGCAGCGCCATCCCCGCCCGAGATTGGTCTCGCCCGACGACGGCCATGCTTAGTGACGTCGCCAATGATGCTTCCCGCCGCGCGGCGGATTTGCTGCTGCGGGCCGAAGCCGCGCGCAAATCCTCGGCGCCCTCGGCCCTGACTTCCGCCGGCCCGCCCCGGGTTTATCTGCTGCCGGTGCGGGGTGCCCCTGGCGATGGCAATGAAAGCCTGACGGCGCGCATGCGCGAAGCCTTGGGGGATTATGGCATCCTGGCCCAGGATGTGGCTGATGGCGCGGGCTTTGCCGCCGATGGGCGCGTCAATGTCGTCCCAACGGGGCGGGGCATGCAAAGGGTGGAGATCCTTTGGATCGTCTCTCGCCGGGATGGGCAGGATTTGGGCCGCGTTTTGCAAATGAATGAAATCCCGGCGGGGCTTTTGGACCGCTTCTGGGGCGATATTGCCTTTGCCGCAGCGGCCGAGGCAGCCGGCGGGGTGCAGCGTGTGATCGAAAATGCCGGCGGCATGCCGAAGCGCGACGCTTCCGGCCAGCGCGCCCAACAGCCCAATGCCGCGCCAGGTGGCCTTGCCCTGCCGCCCCGTACCGCAGAACTTCCCAGGCCTGGCGCAGCGCCGTGACCCGCCCGCGCATCCTGCTGCTGGGGGCAGGTGGGCATGGCAAGGCGATTGCCGATCTGCTGCTGGCGGATGGAAGTTACGAGGTAGCGGGCTTCGTGGATGCGGCGCCCAAGGCGAGCCAGGTGCTAGGCCTGCCGGTGCTGGGTGACGAAAGCCTGCTTGCCGCGCTGGCCAGCCAAGGCATTACGCTGGCCCATGCGGCGGTTGGGCATAATGCGCAGCGCCTGGCCGCGGCGGGGCGGCTTCGTGCGGCCGGATTTACCATGCCAAGCCTGGCGCACCCCGCCGCCCTGATCGGGCATGGCGCGCGGGTAGCTCACGGCGCGGCCATCCTCGCCCGCGCCGTGATCGGGCCGGAGGCGGAGATTGGGGCTTTGGCGCTCATCAATACCGGGGCGATTGTAGAACATGATTGCGTGGTGGAAGAAGCCGCGCATATCGGCCCTGGCGCGGTGCTGGCCGGGGGCGTGCTGGTTGGGGCGGGCGCGCTGATCGGCGCGGGTGCGGTAGTCAGGCCCGGCGTGGTGATCGGCGCGGGCGCGCTGGTTGGTGCCGGTGCAGCGGTGGTTGATGATGTCGCCCCAGGTGCACGGGTTGCTGGCGTGCCGGCTCGCCCCGTTCAGGGGCCGGCGATATAGCGCGCGAAATCCTGCCCGGGGATACCGCGGCGTAGTGGCACGCAGCCGGGCGGCGGATCGGCGCGCCATGCGTCAGCTTATGATTGCCGATCACATGCCCCGCATCGCGCGCCTGCTGCACTAGCGCGCGCGCCTTGGGGTCACGCAGTTTTTCTCCAATCACAAAAAACATTGCCGGAATGCGTCGGCGCGCGAGCACCGCAAGCACCCCGGGTGTCGCCTCAGGCAGCGGTCCATTATCGAAGCTGAGGCTTATCTCCATCGGTGGCTTAGTCGCTGATGGTATTGGTCAGCGTGCCGATGCCCTCAATCGTCAGTTCCATCACATCGCCCGCCTTCATGGTTTGCGGCGGTTCCATGGCATAGCCCACACCTTCGGGCGTGCCGGTCATGATCACATCGCCAGGCAGCAGGGTGGAGCCGGATGAAAGCTGGTGAATGATTTCCGTCACATCAAAAATCATCTTGCTGGTGCGGCTTGCTTGGCGCTGTTCGCCATTCAGCTTCAGGCCAATCGCCAGATCCGCCGCGTTCAAATCACTGGCCGGCACAATCACGGGGCCGAGCGGGCAGGAACGATCCAGCGACTTGCCCTTGAACCATTGCCCATGGCGGCGCTGCAAATCGCGCCCGGTCACGTCATTGCCAATGGTCCAGCCATAGACATGCTCCAGCGCTTTTTCCTTAGGGATGTCACGCCCGGCCGTGCCGATAATCGCCACCAGTTCAACTTCGTAGTCGAGCCATTTGGTCACACCCTCATGCGTTGGCACATTGGCACCGGGGGCAATCACGCAATCGGCGGCCTTGGTGAAGAATTGCGGGTATTTCGGCACTTCGCTTTGCGTAATGCCGCGCGTACGGTCGCCTTCCGCGACGTGATCCATGTAATTGCGCCCGACGCAAAACACGTTGCGGCGCGGCTTCGGGATTGGGGCTTGCAGCGCCACATTCGCCAGCGCCAGCAGCGCATTGGCGGGCGGATTGGCGGCAAGGGCGCGAATCGCGGCCAGCATCGGCGCGCCGCCATCAATCACGGCCAGCATGTCACGCGCCGGCGGCATCGCGACGGCCAGGTCAAGCACGCGCCCGCCCGAAAGCAGCACGCCCGCGCGGCTTCCGGCCGCATCGGCAAAGGTGATCAGGTTCAAGGCAGGCATCTGGTTTCCCCATATTGAGCGAGGCGGGCAGGCAAGCGCGGCCCGGCCTTTCGCGCAAGCCCTTTAGGCTAAGGGGTTGCCTCAAACCGCGCCAACCGCACTGCCGTATGTCCGCGCGGTGCGATCGGGGTTGGCATGACCAGCAGGCAATTATCATGCGGCGTGCGAATTTCTTGCGCGCCATCTTGCGCAATCACCGTGCCGGCATCGGGAATGACCTCCCCGCCGCGAAATTCCCGCAGGAACATGAAATTATGTGATGTGGCCGTCACGGTTTCCGTCACGCGCGCAAGCAGCGGGGGCTCCGGCCAGGGCGCCGGGGCAGGGCCAAGAATGCCGCAAAGCCCAAGTGCTCGGCGCATGCTTTGCGTCATGGCGCCAACGGTTGACGCTTCCCAATGCTGCCCCGCTTCCACGAGCACGGCTGTGGCGGCGCTGCCCGGCTTCGTGAAGCGCGCATGATCCACCAGACGTCGCCCAGCCATATGTCCGGGATCAGCCACTGTAAGGCGCGGTGTGCCGAGCGATTGCCCAAGCCGGATTGCCTGCGGCGTATCAGCCACCAAACTCAGCGGATCGGACGGCCAGAGCATGGAGTGCAGATCCACCAGCACATCCACGTTTTGAATGACCGGCAGCAAGGTGCGGACCCGGCGCATTTCGCGCGAATCGCGCGGGCTTTGCAGCCGATCCTCGCCCCAAAGCCGGTTCAGATCTTCTTCCAGATAGCGCGTTGCGGTCGGGTTTTCTGGATCAAAGGCCAGGAAGGCATCGGTATTGGCAAAGATCAGGCTAAGCCGCCCGCGTTCCGGCTGGATACCGCCGGCAAGCAGCTCGGCCAGCACAATGGCGCCGGCGATTTCATTGCCATGCGTCAGCGCGACCAACGCCAGATGCGGGCCAGGTGCCGCGGCGGTAAAGGACCAGACGCCGGGAATGCCGCAATTGCCGTCGAGCCAAGGACGCAGATCGGGTGCATCCAGCCCCACCGCGAAATGCGGTACGGCTTTCGCTCCAGCCTCGACGGAGGTGGATTGCATCCCCAGCTAACTACCCCTCAGTTTATCGTTTCAGTTCACAGAGTTTATACAAGTCACACGACACGTCTATCCCGGGGGTTGTTACAGAAATGGGTCAGCAAACGCCGCGCGCACCGCGCATTGCCATTCTGGGGCTGCATTTGGAAGCAAATGCCTTCGCACCCGTAACCGTGAAGGAAGATTTCGCCCGGCAATGCCTTGAAAGGGGGGAGGCGATATCGCGGCTCGCGCGTCAGCCGGTCAGCCATTTGCCCTCCGAGATTCCTGGTTTCTACAAGCGCATGGATGAAACTGGGCCCTGGGTGCCGGTGCCGATTCTGGTAATGGCCGCACCGCCTGGCGGCCCCATTGATCAAAGCCTGCTCAATGATGCGTTTGATGAAATGCGCGCCGGTTTGGCGGCGGCTTTGCCCTTGGATGGTGTCTATATCGCCAATCATGGCGCGAGCAGCGCGACAGGCGATGAGGATAGTGATGGCACCATGGCCGCGATGCTGCGCGCCATTGTGGGGCCTGTGGTGCCGATCCTGTGTACCCATGACCTTCATTGCAATATCAGCGAAAAGCTGATCGGCGCGGTGGACGCCTTTATCGGCTATCGCACCAACCCGCATGTGGATATGCGCGAACGCGCCGCCGATGCCGCTGATCTGCTGCGCGAAGCCTTGGGTGGCGCGCGATTCGCGCGCGGTTTCGTGCGCCTGCCCATCACACCGCCATCGGTTAGTTTGCTGACAGCGCGCGGCCCCTATGCGGATCGCATGGCGGAATGTGAGGCGCTGATGGCGCGGGATGCGCGCATCGCCAATGCTTCCATCTGCGGCGGCTTTGTTTTTTCCGATTTGCCGAAATGCGGCATGACGGTCACGGTCACGGCACGTGGCGGGGACCAGGCACTGGCTGACGCAGCGGCGCAGGAAATTGCGCGGGCCACCTGGGCGGATCGGCAGCGTTATGTGGCGAAGCTTTCATCGCTGGCAGATGTCACGCTGCGCGCCAAAGCGGCAGGTGAGGGCGCGGCCCCCGTGCTGATTGCCGATGTCGCCGATAATCCGGGCGGTGGCGGGCGCGGCAATACTGGCTATGTGCTGCGCGCCCTGCATGAGGCAGGTGTCGCGGACGTGGTGCTGGCAAATTTCGTTGATCCTGACCTGGCCGCGGAAGCGCATAGACTGGGGGAGGGTGCGCGATTCACCGCCGCCTTCAACCGCAATCCCACCGAGTTTTCCGCGACCCTCTCTGCCCCCGCCCGCATCGTGAAACTAACCGATGGCAAGGGTATTGGCCGGCGCGGCACCATGGCCGGGCGCGCCTTTGATCTTGGGCCGGCGGCGTTGCTGGAATTGGAAGGCAGCGGCATCCACGTTGTGGTGGCAAGCCTGCGTCGCCAATGCCATGAACCACGCATGATTGAGATGTTCGGCGTGGATATCGCCGCCGCACGTGTTGTGGTGGTGAAATCGCGTGGGCATTTCCGCGCCGGCTTTGATGAATTCTTTCCCGACGAGCGCATTCTTGAAGTGGATGTGCCCGGCCTCACCAGCCCCGTTCTGGTCAATTTCCCCTGGAAGCGCCTGCCGCGCCCGGTTTTCCCGATTGATCCCGGGGCGGGCTGGTCATGCGCCGCGTAAGGCACCACATTCTCGGCCAACCATGAAACGGAGAAACGCATCATGACCGCGACCACGATCACCACGCGCGACGGCGGCCCGCTGCATCTGAAGGGCGAGATCACCCTAAAGGGCGAACTCGTTGAGGGTGGCGAGGCCTGGCTTTGCCGCTGCGGTGCGACCAAGAATGGCCCCTGGTGCGATGGCAGCCACAAGGCGGCTGGGATTCCGCTGACCGGCGCGCCGGCCAAGCGCGAAGGCCGGGATATCTCTGGCGTGACTGGCCCGGTTAATCTGGAGCCTCAGCCCAATGGATCGGTCCGCGCCTCGGGCCCCATGATTGTGCAGAATGCCGCCGGTGAAGAAATTGACCGCACCCCGCAGGCTTCCTTCTGCCGTTGTGGCCAGACCGCCAAAGCGCCCTATTGCGATGGCAGCCACAAGAAGGCAGGTTTTGTAGCGCCGTAATTTAGCGAATCATCTGCGCGCGCGGCGCACTTCAGCGACCGCGCGTTCCAGATCCGCGAGCGGCACCGCGCCGGGAATGAAAGCATCGCCAATGATCAAGGCGGGTGTGCCTTCAATGCGCAGCGCGCGGGCCAATTCCAAATTGGTGTCAATCCGCTGCTGCAAGGCAGGGTCCAGCATATCCCGCTGCCAGCGCGCGATATCCATGCCGATACGCTCAGCCTCTGCGCGCATTGCGGCTTCGGTCGGCTCGCCACGCAAAGCCATCAGGCGATCGTAGAATTCATTGTATTTTCCCTGGCGTTGCGCGGCCAGCAAAGCGCGTGCGGCAACAACAGAAGCCGGGCCCAGCACGGGCAAATCCTTCATCACCACGCGGACATTTCGGTCCTTGCGCAGCAATTCAGTCATCTCGCCGGCCAGCCTTTTGCAGAAAGGGCAGCGCGCATCGAAGAATTCCACAATCGTGACATCGCCACGCGGATTGCCGCGCACAGGGTCGGCCGGGTTGCGCAAAAGCGCTGCCTCATGCGCGCGGATGCCCGTGGCGAGCGCCGAACTCCGTTCCATATCCTCGGCCGCTTGCAACGCGCCCAAACCCTCCCGCAGCAAGCTGGGGTCGCGGCGCAGCGCATCACGCAGAATGGCCAGGATTTCGGCGCGCTGCGCTTCCGTGAAGCCTTGGGCCAAAGCAGGCCCAGCCAGGGTTGCGGCGAAGGCGGTAAGCAGCAGGCGTCTTTGCATGATTGTGGGTTCCGGCGTTGCGTTGGCACCTAACCAAGCCCGACCAGGGCCATGAGGCAAGTCGCGCTTCTCTCACCCCCACCCTTGGACTCGGCCACTTCTATGCTAATCCCTATCGGCGACGCGCCTGCTGGCGCGGCCAGTCAGAAAGAATAACCGTATGATGCAGCATGGCGGCAGGATGAAACTGGGGCGGGCTTGGTTCGGCATTGGGCTTGGCCTGGCCTTGGCGGCTTGCCAGACGGTGGAATCCACCGTGGATCGCACGGTTGATGCCGTCACGGGCCGATCCTCGATCCCCTTTGGCACGCCGGGCCACGTGAGTGGCTTTCTGGGCGGCGCGGCGGCAGATGAGCCCCGCGCGGCGATTGTGGCGCGCGATATTCTTTCAAGCGGTGGCTCGGCCGTAGATGCCGCGGTGGCCGGAGCCTTCGCCTTGACGGTCACGCTGCCCTCCCGCGCTGGGCTTGGCGGCGGTGGCGCTTGCGTGGTGTTGGATGCGCAGCGCGGTGTGGCGCGCGCCATCGTCTTCCCTGCCGGCGCGCGGACCGAGATACCCTCTGGCACCGACCGTCCCGCAGCACTCCCCGCCATGGCGCGCGGGCTTTTCGGCATGCATCTCAATGCGGGGCGCTTCAAGATCGAGGATCTGATCCGCCCCGCCGAGGATTTGGCGCGGTTGGGGACAGAAATCAGCCGCACTTTGGCCGATGATCTGGCGGTGGTGGCCGGACCCTTGCTCGCGGACCCCAGCGCCCGGCAGATTTTTGGCCGCACAGGGGGTGGGGTGCTGAAACTCGGCGACCGCATCACCCAGCCGGATTTGAGTGCCACACTGGCCCAGCTTCGCGCCTCGGCGCTTGGTGTTGGCGATCTTTACCAGGGCAGTCTGGCGGAGCGCCTGGTGGCTGGCTCGGTCATGTCCGGCGGTGGTCTGACCGAGGCAGAACTGCGCACCACGCGCAGCCGGGCTGGCGGCGCAACGCGCACCGCCTTGGGGTCGGATCTGGTGCTGCTCAGCACCGATGCGTCACCGGGCATGGCGGGGTCGCTGCAAGCTGCCCTGGCGGGGCAGGGGCTGGGCGCTGACACCAGCGCCGGTTCCGGGGCAGGGGCTTCGCTGATCACGCTGGACCGCGAAGGCAATGCTGTTTCCTGCGCCTTCAGCTTGAACAACCTGTTCGGAACAGGGCGCGTGGTGCCGGGCACCGGGATTTTGCTGGCCGCTGCGCCTGGCATTGGCCAAGTGCAGGCCGCCCCCTTGCCGGTTGCTATTCTGGCGCGGCCCGATTTGCGCCGCTTTCGTGCTGCGGCTTCAGGCAGTGGCGGGCAGGCAGCCTTGGCCGCAACGGCCATGCCTTTGGCCGCGGTGCAGCGCCGGGGCGGCCCGGCTGATCCCTTCGCGGGGGTGCCGGCGCCTGGGCGGGGCGTGACCATTTCTTGTGCAGGACTTGTGCCCACCAATGGTCCCGCGTGCATCGGCGCTGTGGATCCGCGCGGTGGCGGGGTGGCACTCGGCAGCTTTGGGCGCTGATCATGGCGCTCAAGACCGGTCGCGGGGCTGAGGCACCGCCCTTCCTGGTGATGGATGTGATTTCGGCCGCTAATGCGCGCGCGGCCAGCCTGCCGCCCGGCGCGCCCGGGATCATCCGGATGGAGGTTGGCCAACCCAGCACCGGTGCTCCTCGTGGCGCGGCGGAGGCTGCGATCCGAGCGCTCAATACTGGCGCGCCGCTTGGCTATACGGAAGCCTTCGGGCTGGTTTCACTCCGCGAACGCATCGCGCGGCATTATCTGGATCATTACGGGCTGGTTGTGCCGGCGCGGCGCATTGCGGTCACCATGGGCGCTTCGGGTGCTTTTCCGCTGGCCTTTCTGGCGGCGTTTGATCCAGGCGATGCCATTGCCATGGCCGCACCCTTCTACCCGCCCTATGCCAATATCCTGCAAGCGCTGGGGATGCGCCCGCAATTGCTGGAATGTGATGCGTCAACGCGGTTTCAGCCAACCGTCGCGATGCTCGAAAAGCTGGACCCGCGCCCGGCGGGGCTGATCATCGCCAGCCCCTGCAACCCCGCCGGCACCATGCTGACGCCAGATGAATTGGCCGCGATTGCGCGCTGGTGCCATGCCGAAGGGGTGCGGCTGATCAGCGATGAGATTTATCACGGGCTGAGCTGGGGCACGGTCGCGGAAAGCAGCGCGGCGGCTTTCAGCGAAAGCGCTGTGGTGGTGAATAGTTTTTCCAAATACTGGTCCATGACCGGCTGGCGCATCGGCTGGCTGCTACTACCCGATGATTTGATCCGCCCGGTGGAATGCCTGGCGCAAAACATGTTCATCAGCGCGCCGCATATCGCCCAGGTGGCGGCAGAAGCCGCCATGGATTGCCGCGAAGAATTGGAAGGCAACAAGGCCGCCTATGCACGCAGCCGCTCAGCACTTCTGGCCGGCCTGCCGCGCGCGGGGTTTGACCGGATCGCGGCGGCTGATGGTGCTTTCTATCTTTGGTGCGATGTCTCAGCGCTCACCAATGACAGCGCGGCGTTTTCGGCCGCCATGCTGGAAGGGGCGGGGATTGCCGCCACCACCGGGCTTGATTTTGACCGAGGGCGCGGCGGGCGCTTTTTGCGCTTTTCCTATTGCGGGCGCGAAGCGGATATGGCGGCGGCGCCGGAACGCCTGGCGCGCTGGTTGGGGCGCTAAGGGCTTTTCAACCAGACCGCCCCTTGCGCTCAATCTGTTCCACCTTGGGCCAGATGGATTTGAACAGCGCTTCACGGAGCGACATATCACCGCGATCCGCCGGCGCGTAATCCGGGTGCAATTCGCGCGCGAGCACGCGACGCAGCGAATCAAAACGCTGGCGGTCCATTTCATCCGCTTCTTCGGTCAGCATGCGCGCCTCAGCGGCCAAAGCGCGGCGCTTCCAGGCTTCCCGTTCCGCGATCAGCAGCCGGCAGGCATCGCGCAGCTTTTGCATGTTTTCGCGTTCGGCCATCAGCACGCGGGCTGCTTCGCGCAGCTTATCCATCACTTGCTGCTGGTCATTGCTGGGCGGCGGCGGCAGGGCAGGGGTTTCCGGCGGTTTTTCGGGCGCGGGCGGGCTGCCACGGCGCAGCGTGGCCCCTTTGCCGGGGGCGGCAGCGCTGGGCTTGCGGGCGATTGGTGGGTCTTTGCTGCGGGCGACAGGCCACCAGCCATCATCCTCAATCGCGCCAACCACGCCGGAACGTTCCATCCGTTCCAAATAATCAAGCGCAACACCCCAGCGGATGCCAAGGCCATCCGCCAGCGTGCTGGTATTGATCCGCGGCTGGCGGCGCACAAAGCGCACGGCATCGGCGTAGCTTGGAATCGGCATGGTCCACCATCAAGCGATCCAGGGTGGATCACCTGACGGCATTTTCGCTTGGCTTCATTAAGTTACAGTGAAGGGCCGCACCGCGCGCGCCGAAAAGCTTAACCGGCGGTGATTTTGGCGGCCCGCACAACCTCGGCCCAGGCGGCTGTTTCGCGTTCCATGCGCGCGGCCAAGGCTTCCGGCGAGGAAGGCACCACCAGCGCGCCGGCATCAAAGGCGCGTTTGCGAATGGCGGGGTCCGCCAGTACCTCATTCAATTTCTGCGCAAGCAAGCGTGCCAC
>CAMCHA010000009.1 GCA_945874515.1 Asaia bogorensis | reverse complement strand
CGAAAGTGGTAGCGCCGGAAGCGCTTTTGGATGCGGCGCGCGCGATTGCAGCAAAAATCGCCGCCAACCCGCCGCAAGCGGTGCGGCTCACCAAGCGCCTGCTGCGTGAAAGCCAGCACACGCGGTTGTCTACGCTGCTGGAAATGTCGGCAGCCTATCAGGCTTTGGCGCATGGCACGCGAGATCACCGGGAAGCGGTGGATGCCATGCTGGAAAAACGCGCGCCGAATTTCGAAGGAAGGTAATGCGCTGACGTAGAACAAGACCGCGTCCGGGTGATTGGCGCAGAAGAACGCCAACGCAACAAGGACGCGATCATGACCTTGTTTGCGCGGAATCTCAGTGCTCAAACCATCTGGAATTATGCTGATGGAAAGAAGCGCTCCTATGATTTACATAAACGCGAATTGGCGCCGCGCGGCGTTCAGATAAAAGCGCAAACCCTTGATGGGTCAGGCGGCATTCCTGGGGTGTCGGTTGGCTCATTACCTGGAAACGTCTTGAGGCGGACTAATCCGCGCCGAACTTGATATTGATCAATTCGGCCCTTAGGGCCCCGGGGTAAGTGCGCCCGATCCCCTAGGAGGAAGCTGAGATGAAGCTTTGTGAAATTCTCGTCCATCTGGATGAATCGCCGCGTGCGCAGATGCGGCTTGATATCGCGGCTGAGCTAGCACGCCAGCATGGTGCGCATCTGACAGCGCTGCAGGTGATTGATGTCGCAATGCCCGTAATGGCGCTGGGCGATGGCGGCGGCGGTGCGGTGATCGCGGAGTTAATGGAACAGATGCGCCAATCGGCGCTGGCTGCCGGCGTGAAGCTGAAAGCGGCTTTTGAAACGGCGCTGGCACGTGAAGGCATTATGGGCGAATGGCGCCAGGTGGAAGGCACCACGCCGGAAATCCTGGCGCTGCATGGCCGTTACGCTGACCTGTTGGTGCTTGGCCAGGATGATCCGGAAAGCGACAATGCCGGGCTTCTGGAAGCGGTGGTGTTCGATTCCGGGCGGCCTGTATTGGCCATTCCCTTCGCCGGCAATTTGAAATCCATCGGCAAGCGCGTGCTGGTTGGTTGGAATGCCAGCCGTGAAGCTTCTCGCGCGCTGCATGATGCCTTGCCGCTGATTGCCAAGGCAGAAACCGCGACTGTCTTCCTGGCTAATCCTAAACGAGGCCTGGATGGGCATGGTGAAGAACCAGGCGCTGATATCGCGCGGCATTTGGCGCGCCATGGGATGAAGGCGGAAATTGCCAAGGCGATTGCGGATGATGTGCCGGATTCAGCGCTGCTGCTTAATCACGCGAGCGATATGGGCGCGGATTTGTTGGTGATGGGCGCTTATGGTCATTCGCGCTTGCGTGAATTCATCCTGGGCGGCATGACGCGCAGCCTGCTCCGCGAAATGACGGTGCCGGTGCTGCTTTCGCACTAAAAATCAAGCCAAACGGCGGAAAATCACGGAAAGATTATTCGCTGGCATCGCTTCCACTACCGGCGCGGCGAAACCTGCCGCGCTGGCGATCTTAGCAACGGCCTCAAGGTCACGCACGCCCCATCGCGCATCCTGGGCGCGCAGACTGCTATCGAATTCCGCATTGCTGGGTGTGGTGTGCTGCCCGCCCTGCTTGAAGGGTCCGTAGAGAAACAGGACCCCATCGCGCGGCAAAACCCTCGCCGCCCCGCGCATAAGCGCTGCTGTCGCCTCCCACGGCGCGATATGGATCATGTTGATACAAAGCACCGCATCGGCCTTCCGTGCGGGCCAGGCATCAGCCATCACATCCAGCGCCAAGGGCGGCAGAAGATTAGGAAGCTGTGCTTCAGCCTGCCATGCCGCGATGCTGGCAAGGGCAGCCGCGTCTGGATCGGTCGGCTGGAATCTAAGCGCCGGGAAATGTGCAGCGAAATGCAGCGCGTGTTCGCCAGAACCGCTAGCGATTTCCAGCACCAGACCTGAAGCAGGCAAATGGCGCGCCAAGACTTCCGTGATGGCGGTCTTGTTGCGTGCTACCGCTGGTGCAAAGCGGCGCGCATCTTCTGACATTAATTCAGGCGGCCTGGGCGCGGAACCGCGCCAGCGTCCCGCCGCGCAGAACGGCACTTGGCAGGCGCCGATCCAGGATGCGTTCCGCAAGCCTTCCCGCTTCCACCAGCGCTTCCAGATCAATGCCGGTCGCAATGCCAAGTTCCGCGCAGAGCAGCGCCAATTCCTCGGTCGCGATATTGCCGGGCGCGCCTGGCTGGCCGGCAAAGGGGCAACCGCCAAGCCCGCCCACCGCGGCATCGAAGCGCGCCACGCCCATGCGAAGCCCCGCCATGGCATTGGCAATGCCAAGCCCCCGCGTATCGTGCAAATGGAGCGCCAGACGCAATTCGGGCCAGCGGTTTCGCACTTCGCCCACCACGGTTTCAATCTGGCGCGGATTAGCCCAGCCCATGGTATCGGCCAGAGCCAAATCCTGAATGGTGACGCCGGCTTCCGCCGCAATGGCCAGCCCATCCGCCACGGCTGCCATCACCTGTGCGGGAGAAACATCGCCCGCATAATTGCAGCCAAAGGCTGCTTGCAGCCCAATGCGCGTCACCGGCACGCCGGCTGCAATATGCGCGGCGGTTTGTTTGCGCATGGCTTCAATCTGTCCGGCGCGATCGCGGTTCAGGTTCTTCAGCGAAAACGCCCCAGACGCGGCAAGGCTGATTGACCCAAAAAGATGTAAGCGATCCTTGAAGGCAAGCGCGCGATCCAACCCCGCCGTATTGAACCACAGCGCAGTGTAGTGAATGTCCGGTTTAGGCGTGAAGCCCGCAACAACCGCTTCCGCATCGGCCCAGCCAGGCACAAGTTTCGCTGAGACAAAGGAAGCCACCTGAATATGCCGCAACCCGGTTGCCGAAAGCGCATCAATCAGCGCGATCTTGTCAGCACTTGGGATCGGGTTTTTTTCGATTTGAAAGCCTTCGCGCGGGCCTTCCTCGGCGATATCCACTTGGTGCGGCAAATCGGACATGGGCTGCTTCCTTCTTTGCCCACACTTTATCGCAGCATCACGCGGTAGTGAATGCTTAGGCGCTCAGGCCGCGTCCTGCCCCTCGCCAGTGCCAAGGGCGATCAGCGCGCATTCATTCAGCATTTCAATGCCGCTTTGGCCATGCAGGCAAATCAGATTACGCCGCCGGAAAACGGAAATGGCACGGCTCACGGTTTCCAGGGTCAGGCCAAGGAATTCACCGATATCCGCGCGGGTTGCGGGCAAGTCGAAGACTGGCCCCTTATGGCCTCGACGGCGCTGCGCATCCACAAGTGAGAGCAGAAAGGCGGCGACGCGTTCTTCCGCCGTGAAGCGGCCTAGCGCCATGATGTGTTCCTGGCTTTGCGCCAATTCCCGCGAGCATAGGTCCAGAAAGCGCCGTTCTAGTACCGGGTAGCGGCGCAATAACTGTTCTAGCCGACGCCTTTCCATGCGGCAGACCGTGCCATCGGTCAGCATTTCGGCGCCGAAGGCATGTTCTTCCGAAGGCGTGAAGCCCAGGATATCGCCAGAGAAGCGAAAGCCAATCGCGGCCTGCCTGCCATCCGGCAGCACGCGCATCAACCGCGCCATGCCATCCGTAAGCGTGTAGATATAGCGCGCTGCATCACCCTGGTGGAAAATCGGCGCGCGTGCTTCCAGCACCACTCTTTCGCTATCTGTGGCTATGTCATCCAGCGCGGCGGTGTCTAGCGGCGCACAAAGCCCGAGGGAGCGTGATCCGCATTTCACGCAGGTATCGCCGTCAGCCCCAAGGCCATCCATCATAGAACGCGTGACATCAAGCGCATTCATGATTGTTTGCTTCCTCGCTTCGCCTTCATGGCGCAGACCTTTGCATGGGTCCCAGCGTATTGATTATTCTCCGCCTCTTTTTAATTATTATCAACAAAAATCGACATGACCGGCTTTGTGCTGGACAAATTCCCCTCAGGGAACAAGGCTTCCTGTTGCACAGCCCATGGCGGATGCTGGGGAGGAAAAACGGCCTTATCAGTCAGGGTTTGCGGCGCAGCACGCACCGTTATCGGCTATTGCCTGGTTTTCGACACGGGCGGACCCGCTTTCTGGTGGATTGCGACATGTTCCAGGGGCCGAAAACCCTGAAAGCCCTGAATTGGGAGGAATTCCCCTTCAACCCGCGTGAAATTGGCGCGGTGCTGGGGGCGCGTTGAATCTTTGGCGTTCGCTTTTGCTAGGTTACAGCCGACATTCGGTTAGATTTGCGCCAATTCCACAGAATGACCGGTAGCGCCAAGGTAGCGCCGGCGCGGCGTTGGCGGCCGGCACGATAGAAAGCGCGGTTGTCGGAATACCCGTTCCCATCACAATGCACACGAGCGCCACGAAAAGCAGCGTCAGAAACAGCGTGAGGGATTTTATATCCACCACGCTCTCTGTCAGAATGGTCAGGATCGCCGATAACCGGGCGGCCAATGAGGCCACGGCTTGCGTGACCATGAAGCTCACGCGAAAGCCGGCACCAGTCAGCGTGATCACTCCCAGCAGTAGCATCAGCGGAGTTATGATGGGCCAAGCCTGGCACAGCAACGTGCCGCCGGCGCTACCCGTGCCGATGCGGAAGCACTCTCAAGCCAAGTGGAGTCACCCGGCGGCTCAAAAAATGTGAGCGGGACGCGCACGAAGCGCGATCAGGCTGCAGCCAAGCCTCGGCGCCAGCGTTGCAGCAGAAAGATAATCAGCGCAAATTGCAGCAGATTAAAGCCAATGCCGGCGCACCAGGCGGCGGCGTAGAAGCCGAGCCAGTCATAGATATACCCTGCAAGCCAGGCACCTGCCGCCATGCCTGATAGACTCAAGAACAACAATGTCGGCACGCGCCAATGCGCTTCCGAAGCCGGGAATAGCGCGCGGATCGTCAGCACATAAGCGGGGATGATGCCGCTGAAGCCAAGCCCGTAAGCAGCGGCAACAAAGAACAACCCTGCCTCATTCTGTGTTGCCAGAAAGCCGAGCATTCCCAGGATTTGCGCGAGCGATCCAAAGACAATCGTCCATAACCCACCGATCTTATCCGATAGCCAGCCCCAGAATTGCCGCGCCATGAAAGCCGCGAAGGTCAGCACCGAAAGCATGAGCGCACCGCGCGATGCGGTAATGCCAAGATCACCACAAAACGCGACAAGATGTGATGCCGGCATCGCCATCGGGACGCAACACAGAAAGGAACAGAAAGCCAATAGAAAGAAAGCCAGATTGCCATTCATGCCAAGGACGCGAGCACCTGGTTGCATTTTCTCCGCGAAGCTGCCGGTGGTGGGTTGCGCCGGGGGCGGGCGCAGCACCATCGCGGCAAGCGGTACCGCAATGACAGCCACCAAAATCCCATAGCCGAACATGGTGCGTTGCCAGCCATAAATGGCGATGGCGCGTTCAAATATCGGTGGCCACAAAAACCCCGCGACATATTGTCCGGAAGCAACCAGCGCGAGTGCTGTCCCTCGGCGCCGGTCAAACCAAAGCGAGACATAAGCGAGCATTGGCGGGAACAAGGCGCCATTGCCAAATAGCCCAACGCCAATCCCAAGCCCCACCAGCAGCGACCAGCTTTCCCCGAAGGACGCCAGCATCAACCCAAGCGCCACGGAGACGCCGCCAATCATCGCGACCAGCCTTTGGCCAAAGCGCGCCACCATCACGCCGCAGACCATGCCGCCAATGGCGGTGCCGAAATAGGCGAGTGAATTGGCAAGCGATGGCAGGGACCGGCCGGAACCAAAATCCTCGGCGATTTGCACGAGGCCAACGACCACGGTGATGGGGCCGCCGGCGGCAAGCGAGAGCATGGTCACCGCCGTCATGGCGACAATCCAAGAATAGCGCGTTTCGATACTGCCTTGATCTGGTCCGGCCACGCGCTGTTCCTCGCTGCTTCTGGGGTACAGTCCCTGAGGCAGCGCCGCACCGCAACCCCGCCGTTGCGAAAGGCCCGCGCTTTGTGCTGATCTTTAATCAGGAGGACGCCATGCTGATCATGCTTGCCCTGCTCGCCCTTAGTCCCTGCCTTGATGCGCCTGCCATTCCGGCGCCGCAGCAAAGCGAAAACCCAGCGCCGCCGCGCCCGGACCAACCCTTGCCGCGCCCGCCGCGCAGTTGCACACCGCCGGCACCGCCCACAAGCTGATGGCGGCACCCATTGTGATCCTGACCGGCGCGGGGATTTCCCGCGAATCCGGCCTCGCTACCTTTCGCGACGCCGATGGCATTTGGGCGCGCCACAGGATTGAGGATGTGGCAACGCCGCAAGCCTTCGCGCGCAATCC
Source organism: Asaia bogorensis (assembly GCA_945874515.1). Taxonomy (GTDB): domain Bacteria; phylum Pseudomonadota; class Alphaproteobacteria; order Acetobacterales; family Acetobacteraceae; genus Neoroseomonas; species Neoroseomonas bogorensis_B. The sequence continues at coordinate 9,143 of CAMCHA010000009.1, read as the reverse complement.
GGATTTGGTGCAGGGTTTTTACAATGCACGCCGCGCGCAGTTGCGTGACCCCGCCATTCAGCCAAACGCAGCACATCTTGCCTTGGCGCGGCTGGAAGCCGCCTGGCCCGCGCCGGTGACGCTGGTGACGCAGAACATAGATGGCCTGCATCAGCGCGCGGGATCGCGCAATGTGATTGCCATGCATGGCGAATTGCTGAAGGCGCGTTGCCTTGCTTGTGGCGGCGTCAGCGAATGGGCGCAGGACATCACGCCGCATGCCGCCTGCCCGGCTTGTGATGCAACGGGGCGGCTCCGCCCACATGTTGTCTGGTTTGGTGAAATCCCGCTGAAGATGGACCGCATCGAAGCCGCTTTGGATGATTGCGGCATGTTTGTTTCCATCGGCACCTCCGGCCAGGTCTATCCCGCTGCGGGCTTTGTGCGGGCAGTGCGCGCGCGGGCGCGCTGCGTTGAATTGAACCTGGAAGAAACCAAAGGCGCGGCGCTGTTCCATGAAGCGCATCACGGCCCAGCGACCGAGATTGTGCCGGCATTCGTGAAACGCATGCTCGCTTCATGCGGCTGATTCTGGCTGTAATGCTCTGTTTGGCCTCGCCTGGTTTGGCGCAGGTGGCGGGTTGAACCTTGGGCCCGATCCGCGCCTGCCCGTGCCGGCGGCGCATCCGCCCTGGCATGCCGTGGCCTCCATTGAAGCAGAGGGCGCTGGGCTTTGCACGGGTGCCATGGTGGCGCCCGCGGTGGTGCTGACCGCGGCGCATTGCCTGAAGGATGCGCCGGGCACGGCGCTGCTGCCGCCCGCGCGGCTTCGTGTTTCAGTTGGCGGCGCAGAGGCGCGCGGCGTGGCGCTGCGCGTGGGCGCAGGCTTTGACCCGGCGCGGGAAGCGCCATGGGCTTCGGACTGGGCGCTGGTTTCGCTGAATGCGCCGATTGGCGCTGGCCGCGTTTTGCCTCTGCTGCGCGAAACACCGCCCGCGGGCAGTATCCTTGCCCTGCCAGGCTTTCAGCGGGATGACCCCGGCGCGCTGCTGGCGGACCCAGCCTGTCGCTATTTGGGCCTGCGCCGGATTGAAGGGGAAGGCGTGATGCTGGCCCATGATTGCGCCGGCACCACGGGGTCTTCCGGCGGGCCGTTACTGCTGCGCGGTGCCGATGGCAACTTCGCGATCATTGGCGTGCAGAGCAAGGGAATTTTGGGCCGCGCTGGTGGGCTTGCCGTGCCGGCGCTGGTTATTCCGTCCCCCTAACGCAGCGCCCCCGCGGGCTTTGGCGATGCGCCAGCGGCATTGCCCGCCGAACGCCCGGCATCCACCGGGAGAGTCTGGCCCGTGATCCAGCGCGCGGCGGGTGAGGCCAAAAAGCACGCGGCTTCCGCCACATCCCAGGCGCTGCCTTCGGTTTTCAACATGCCCGATTGCGCGCGCTGCTGGCGCAATTCCTCCGTCATGCCGCGTGATGCCACCATGGGCGTATAGACATAGCCAGGCGCCACCGCATTGACGCGGATGTTATCCGCCCCGTGATGCCCGGCCATGGCGCGCGTCATTTGCACAATGGCGCCCTTGGTGGTTGCATAGAGCAATCCCGGATGCCCCGCGCGCAGCCCGGCTACGGAAGACAGATTCACAATGGCGCCGCCGCCCGATTTGCGCATTTCTGGCACAGCATATTTCGCCATGAGCATCACGGATTTCACATTGACCTGCATGGCGTAGTCCCAGGCTTCAGGGTCCACGCCTTCCGCATTGCCAGCCGGGCCGCTGATGCCGACATTATTCACCAGAATATCGACCCGCCCCCAAAGCCGGATGGCTTCCGCGACCGCGACCGCGCAATCATTGGCTTTTGAGACATCGGCTTCGGCAAGGGCGCAAACGCCACCTTCGGACGCGATCATATGCGCGGTTTCTTCCAAGGCGGCGCCGTCTACATCCAGTAATAGCACCTTGGCGCCGCGTGCGGCCATCAGCACCGCAATGGCGCGGCCATTACCGACATTGGTGGCGCCCGCGCCGGGATTGCGGGAACCGGCACCTGTGACGATGGCCACCTTGCCGGTGAGGCGTGTGTTGTCTTGCATGGGTGGGCCTCCTGAGCAGACACGATGATCCGGAACCGCCGGCCTGTAAATCAGAACAATAGTCGAGGCCCGTATCGGCCAAGGAGAGGAAAGCTCAGGATTTAGCCCGCATTATTCACGACGCGCTGGCGGGTGCGGTAAATTCCGCTGAAATAGTGCCGAGCACGAGGCGGGTCCCTAGCCAAGCACCCTTTTGGCACTGCTGGCACGTGGGGTGGGGAGATCGAAACAATAACCCAGACAGGGGGGGGAAGCTAAGGGGCCCATCGCGCTAAAAGGCGCAAAAAGCAGTCCGGTGTCCGCATGGTGTCCGCACCACAGCGCGTGACATTAAGCGAGCCCTCACAAACCCATTAATCATTGATTTCATTGGTGGGCGCACAAGGATTCGAACCTTGGACCCGCTGATTAAGAGTCAGCTGCTCTACCAACTGAGCTATGCGCCCGGCAGCCAGGGTAAGCCCCGGCGTGACCAAGGGGCGCTACATAGCGCCCGGGGCGGTTTTGTCCAGCCCCTCAGCCGGTGGCAGCTTCATCGGGCCGAGGCCATCAGCATCCGGCCATGGATGAAGCCATAGGTCGGGAATTGCGTTGCGCCGAAGTCATCCGCCGGAGGGTACCAAACCCGCACCAAGGACCAATCCCCGCGTGGCGAGACATCCAGCACCGGCTGGTCCCGCGCGATCTGCCCCCTCGCCCGGCCGCTTGACCAATTGGCGTGGTCCACCCGGATTTCGCGCGCCGAGACAACCCGGGAAACCACCGCCACATGCCCCTGCGGGTTGCGGGTGGTCCGCTGGAAAACGAGCACGCTACCGGGCTTAGGCGCCGCCGAACGCTCATACCGCCCAGCCGCCGCCTGCCACCATTGCCAAGCATCGCCGGCGATACGCAGCCCTGAACGCTCCCGAGCATAAGGCACGCAGGACATATCCCCACCCGAATAACCAGGTACGCCGGAACGCGACGCCATGCGCCCGGAAGCGCAGCCGGCCAACGCGAATAACAGCCCAATCGTGACCATGCGGCGCATGATCGCGAACCCCCTTAATTTCCCCGATTGGAATTCTACCAAAACCACCGCGATTTGCACTGAAAATCGCGCAACAAAAAAGGGCGCCCCCTCAGCAGGGGCGCCCCTTGAAAAACAGCCGGCAATCACGCCGGGGTGAACATGAAGGCCGGCGGCCCATCCCCCTGGGTCGGCTTGAAGACCAGCTTCACCTTCTGGCCGATCTTCAAACTATCCAGATCGCAATCCACAATATTGGTGAAAACGCGGATACCCTCATCCAATTCCACGTAAGCGACGCAATAAGGTTCCTTGGTGCGCATCACCGTGAAGGTATAGATGCTGCCCGTGCCCTTGGCTTCCACCAATTCAATATTGTTGGACAGCGTGAATGGCGAACAGCCGCGCGGATACCAGAAGAACTTGCCGGTATCATTGCACTTGCCAATCAGCAGCTTGCCGGCGCGCGCGCCTTCAAAGAAGGGCTGATTGGTTGGGTCCGTCTTGATTTCCGGCAGGGCCCGGTTGAATGCCATTGTGGCCATATCGCTTACTCCCTTTCCAGAATGACGGTGGCGCTGCCATGGCGCGTGCCGAGCAAGCCACCCGTGCCATGTGCCAATGCCAGTGAGCAGCCAGGCACCTGCACCTTGGGGTGCGCTTCATGGCGCAATTGCCGCACGGCTTCGATCACCTTGGTCATGCCGCCACGATTGGCCGGGTGGTTATTGCAAAGCCCGCCGCCATCCGTGTTGAAGGGCAGCTTGCCGACGCCGGAAATCAGATTGCCATCGGCGACAAACTTGCCGCCTTCGCCCTTTTTGCAGAAGCCAAGATCTTCCAACTGGATCAGCACCGTGATGGTGAAGCTGTCATAGATGGAAGCGTATTGAATATCCTTGGGCGTCACGCCGGCTTCTTCAAAGGCTCGGGGTCCGGACCAGACAGCGCCGGAATACGTCAAATCCGTATATCCAGCATTCTGATTCTTGGTCGCTTCTCCATGGCCCTTCACCTTCACCAAAGGCCGCTTCAGCGATTTGGCGATTTCCGGGCGCGTGACAATCAGCGCGCCGCCGCCATCGGAAATGACGCAGCAATCCAGCCGGTGCAGCGGGTCTGACACTAGGGGAGAATTCACCACATCTTCCACCGTCACCACCTTGGGCAACATGGCGTGCGGGTTGTGCTGCGCATGATGCGAAGCCGCCACCTTGATCCAGGCGAGCTGTTCGGAAGTGGTGCCGTATTCATGCATGTGGCGCATGGCGCACAGGGCATAGGCATTCGCAACGGTGCGGCCATAGACGATCTCAAACGGATCATCCGGCACATTCACGCCCCAGGAACGGGGCGCGGTGCCGGTCGCCATGGCCTCAGCGCGCGGGCGGCCCGCCAGCGTGATCAGCGCGATATTGCACTTGCCAAGCGCGATCGCTTCCACCGCATGGCCGACATGCATCACGTAAGAACAGCCGCCCATATCGGTGGAATCGAGGTGCTTGAGTTTCGTCAGCCCCAGATAATCCGCCATATTGAGCGGGCCGAGCCCCGGCGCGGCGCCCGTGCAGAAAAACCCGTCAACATCATCTTTGGAAAGCCCGGCATCCTGCAGCGCGCCATAGGCGACTTCAGCATGCAGCTGCGCCACGGATGTATTATCGGCCTTTCGGGTCGGGTGCTCAAAGGCGCCCACGATATAGCCCTTGCCATTGGTACTCATGAGTGGCGTTTATCCTCCTCGGTTTTGGTGGCGGGATGGAAGCAGCGCCGGGGCGGCTTGTCACCCCCCCCGGTGCGCAGAAAAGCAGGTTCAGCGCGGCGCGCCCATCACCGGCACGGCAATGCCAAGCCCATCACGTGGCAGTCGTGCGCCGGCGCGACGCAGCTCAGCCTCGGCAGCGCGGATCTGGCGCGCGGTTTCCTCCTGCGTCAGATTGGAAACGCGCTCCTTCAATAGCGCATGGCCGCGGGCGATATCAGCCAGTACCGTCTGGTAATTCTTGATCGCGGCGGCGCGATTGGCAGAGGCAGCCTCATAAAGCGCCGCCAGGTCGCGCAGGATTTGCCGGCTTGGTTCATCGCGCGCTTCGCGAAGTAGGCGCTGATAGCGCGCACGCGCCTGATCTGCTGCGGCTGTCTCAGCCGGTTCAAGCGTGATGATGGCTTCCTGCATTGCGGCAATCAGCGCTTGCACCGGCGCATCCGCTTCCCGGATGGTCGCGCGCAATTGCGGCGCACGCGCCAAGGAACGCCCGCGGTCGCGCAGCAGCGCACCAAGCGTCTGGATCGCCTCAGCGCCTTTGGGGCTGGTGGGCGCAACGCGCGGCGCATAAGCGGACAAGGGGTCTTCGCGGATCATCAAAAGCCCATCGGCCGCGAGTGTATCCAGCGCCTGCAAATAAGTTGCCAGCGCCTGCTGCATCCCGTTGATGGCGTCGGCAGAAGGTGAGACGACCTGCGCCGCACCCGGCCTTGTGACTACTTCCGGATAGACGGCAAGGTTGCCGGCAACGCCGGCCCAATCGCGCACCGGCGTGTAATCAGGTGGCCCGCATCCGATCAGCGCGGCCAGGGGCAGAAAGAAGATTCCACGTCGTAGCGTCATGACACCATCCATACCCCTGCTTCCTGGCGCACCGAACCTTCGGCCGCAAGCTTGATCAGATGCGCGGTCAGGCTGCGCGCCGCTGCCGGGATCAGCCTTGGATCGAGTGCTGCACCATAAACAGGCGGCACCAGCGCTTCGGCGCTCGCGCGCCCGGCACGGTGGAGTTCTTCAAGAACCCGGGCCTCTCTCTCCCGCCGATGCGCGGCCAGGGCAGCGACGAAGGGCTGAGGGTTGGGTAGCGGCGGCCCATGGCCGGGCAGATAAAGCTCATCATCGCGCGCCTGAAGCTTGGCGAGGGAATTCATATAGGCCGCCATATCGCCATCCGGCGGGCTGACCACGCTGGTGGACCAAGACATGACAAGATCCGCGCTGAACAGCGTGCGTGATGTGCTAGTGTTTTCCAAAGCAAAACACAGATGATTGGCGCAATGGCCAGGCGTGTGCAAAGCCGTGACGCGCCAATCAGCGCCCGCCACTATGGCGCCATCGGCCAAGGTCACATCCGGGCGGAATGTATGATCGCCCCCTTCGCCGCCCTGTTCCGGCGGCGTCATATGCGGGCCGAAACCATAGCTCGGCGCGCCGGTGGCGGCCTGCAGCGCGGCCACGCCAGGCGAATGGTCCCGATGCGTGTGGGATACCAGGATATGCGTGATGCGCTCACCCTTTGTGGCTGCCAGCAAAGCGTCCAGATGCGCCGCATCCACCGGGCCGGGGTCCAGGATCGCCACGGAATTCCCCTGCCCAATGATCCAGCTATTCGTGCCGCGAAAGGTGAAAGCGCCGGGATTGTTGCAGAGCACACGCCGCACGCCCGGCGCGGTCTGTTCCACCGCGCCCGGGGCCAGGCTGTCATTTTTCAGGAAGGGAATGCTCATCGGTGACGCCTCATTTTCAGGATAGGGTGCGGCGAGGCCCGCCGCTCTGCAAGCCCTGCCTATTGCCCTTGGCGCTTCATCCGCCCGCGCACCAATTCCCGGTGCAGGATATAAAGCCCGGACAGCACAATGAGCACCGCACCAAGGATGGTCGCGATGGTTGGCATGTCCCCCCAAATCAGCCAGCCAAGCCCAACCGACCAAAGGATGGAGGTATAGGAATAAGGCCCAAGCGACGACACCTGGGCCGAGGCATAGGCTTCTGTCAGCATCACCTGCGCCACACCACCCACCAGCCCAACCAGGATCAGGATTAGCCATTCCCAAGCATTGGGCGTAGTCCAGAAAAACGGCAGCGCCACGGCGGTAAAGGCCGTCATCAACAGGGATTGCCAGAGCACAATGGTGGTGGAGCTTTCTGTCGCCGAAAGGTTCCTCACCAGAAGCGTGGTGAGCGCCGACCAAACGCCCTGCACCACCGCAACCGACATACCGATCATCACGGCTTTTTCTGGCCAACTACCGCCCTGAAAGGCCCCCTGGCCAAGCGCAATCACCATAATGCCGACAAAGCCCAATATCACCGCGGACCAGCGATGAACGCCAACCTTCTCACCCAGCAGCGGAATGGAAAGCAGGGTCACGAAAAGCGGCGTGGTATAGGTCAGCGCCGTTTGCTCCGCCAAGGGCAGCACCGTCAGCGCAAAGAAGGAACAACCCAGCGCCATAGTGCCGGTAAAGGCGCGCAGCAAATGCGAAGGAAAGCGCCGCGTGCGCAAAATGCCCCATTGCCGGCCACGCGCGACTATCACGAAAATCACCGGCAGCGCGAAGGCGGATCGGAAGAACATGATCTCAATGAATGAAATGCTCTCCGCAATATCCTTGATCATGGCAGACATGATGGTGAAAAGCGCGGTCGCGCCCAGCATCAATAGCGCACCGCGGCGGATATCGTGGCGGAGTGCCATTACGCGCCTTCCTTCATGCGGGATCGTTCCTGAGCACGTCGCACCTGTTCGCGATACACATTGTAAAGCCCCGCCGCCACCACCAGGGACGCGCCGGCAAGCGTGGTCCAGCCCGGCACCTCCGCCCAGATCAGAAAGCCGATCACGCCGCCAATCAGCAAGGGCGAATATTCAAAGGGTGCAAGCACGGAAACCGGCGCCAATGCAAAGGCGCGCGCGAACATCAAATGCGCCATGCCGTTGAAGACGCCAAACAGCACCAGCAGCAGCATGGTATTGGTGGAAGGCAGCCATGACGGCGGCGGGAAGGCCGGCAGGAACAGCAAGCCCATCGGGATATGCGCCATCATCAGCCAGAAGGCGATCGCCGCTGGCCCGTCACTGACCGACAGCATCCGGGTCCAGATGCGGGTGACCGACATCAGCACCACCGCGCCCAGCAGCGCCACGGCTTCAATGCGCCACAAATCGCCAGATGGTTGCAACATGAAAAGTACGCCGCCAAAGCCGATCATGGTGGAAGTCCAGCGCCGCCAGCCCACCTTTTCGCCGAGCATCGGAATGGCAAATAGCGTCATCAGCAAGGGCGTGGCGCAAGCAACCGCGTAGGAATCAACCAGCGGCATGCCCCGCGCCCAGGCCCAATACCAGGTGGCCGAAACGCAGCAATGCAGCAGGCCGCGCCAGGCGAGCAGCCGGCGGTTATTCGGAAACAGCCCCCGCCCGCGCGTGAGGATCACCACCGTGATGCCACCCACCACGCCACGCCAAATCATGGCCACGGCCGCACCCACTTCCGGCAGCGCCCATTTCACCGCCGCATCGGCGCCGGTGATGACGATATAGCCGATCAAGATGATGCCAATGCCGCGCAAAGTCTCGGCCCCGGTCGGCACAGTAAGCGTGTTTTTGGGCGCCTCAGCCATGTGAAAGGCAGCTTCTGGCGGCTTGGTCTGGCGTGGCCCCGGCAAGGGCACCCGCGCGGTACGGCGCGGGCGAAGGTGATAGCGATTGCATGTTTATTGGGCGCAGTCTCGGCTCAGATGGGGGCCTATGCAAGCCAAATAAGGCAGGCTTAAGCGCGCCGCGCCTTGTTCCCGCCCCGCCGCGATGCGAAACACAAGCCCGTGGAAATCGCCGAATATGATTTGATGGACGCGGTAGAGGAGCGCATGTGGTGGTACCGCGCGCTGCACCTTCGCGTCCTTGATGCCTTGCAACGCTGCGCCGGCACCCCTGGGGCGTTGCTCGATGCTGGCTGCGGCACGGGTGGGCTGCTCCGGCGGTTGGCCGGGAAGTCCACGCGCGCCCTGGTTGGGCTGGATTTCAACCCGGAAGCCGCGCGGCGCGCAGGTGCCAAATCTGGCGCACTCACCACCGGGGGGGATGCCAATCATCTGCCCTTCGCCGATGCCAGCTTTGGTGCGCTGGTCAGCATGGATGTGCTGTGCCACCGCGCCGTGGAACCGGGCGGGGCACTGGCGGAATTCCACCGCGTGCTTAAGCCAGGCGGCGCTCTGGTGCTGAACCTGCCGGCCTTTGAATGGTTGCACTCGGCCCATGATATCCGGGTGCATAATGCCCGCCG
>CAMCHA010000008.1 GCA_945874515.1 Asaia bogorensis | reverse complement strand
AAAATATGGGGCAGTGCAGCCTAATAACTGATTCGCCGCCCTTGGCGAAGCGCCCCCATTCAATAACGCGCGGGGCGATAGGGAGCGGGATCAATGAATGGCGCTTCGCCCATCATCATCTCCGCCACCAGCCGCCCAGTGGTGGGGCCAAGCGTGAAGCCCTGATGCGCATGGCCGAAGGCGCACCAGGCGCCGGCCTGGCCGGGCAGGGGGCCGATGATCGGCAGCATATCCGGCGTGCAGGGCCGCACCCCAAGCCAGGGATCATCTTCCACGGCTTCCGCCAGGGGCAGAAGCTTACGCGCAAAGGGCTCAGCGCGCGCCAATTGCACCGGGGTTTTCGGCGCATCATCGGGCGCGAATTCAGCGCCGGTCGTCAGCCTGACGCCAGCGCGCATCGGCACCAGCACAAAGCCGCTATCCGCATCCATGAAACCGTGATTGAGCACCGCATTGCCGTGCATACTATAGTGGCGGTGATAGCCACGCTTGCCGAAAAGCGGCGGCGCATAACCAAAGCGGCGGGTGAGCCTTGCGGAGGCTGAGCCAAGCGCAACCACCACCTGTTCCGCTTCGCGCGGGCCATCACTGGCTTGCACGCGCCAGCCAGCGCCGTGGCGTTCAAGGCTCATGGCATCACCGCGCAGGATCTGCCCGCCCGCTTCGGTGAAACGCCGCGCATAAAACAGCGTCAGCGCCTGCGGATCGCTCACGGAAAGCGGATCGGTCCAATGAATGGCGCCAAGGCGCTTGACCAGCAAATGAGGTTCAGCCGCTTCAATGCCGGCTTCATCCAGCAGCGCGTAATTCACGCCATGCGCGCGCTTCAACATTTCGGCTTCCGCAATGGCGGCGTTCAATTCTGGCTGCTTGTTGTAAAGCCGCATCCAGCCAATGGGGCGAAGCAATGCTTCAGCCTCCGTACCGCGTGTGAGAGCCACATGTTCATCAATGCAGGTCACGATCAGCTGCGCATAGGCTTCCGCAATGGGCCGATAGCGTGAAGGCGCCGAATGCCACCAATATTTGAACAAGGGCCCCGCCAGGCTGAGCAAGGCGGAAGGATGATAGGAAGCATCCACCGATCTATTCTGCGCCATGCGCCACAGCGTTGCGATATCGCGTGGGAAGGGGTGCGGATGCACCGCTTCCCGCTGGATCAGCCCTGCATTGCCGAAGGAAGCACCTTCCCCCGGCGGCGCACGATCCAGCAGCACAACTTGCGCGCCGCGGCGTTGCAAATGCAGCGCGATGGAAACGCCGACCATGCCGGCGCCGAGCACGATCACAGATCGCGACATGATGCTTCTTCCTGACTCACCCGCCCTTATAGGCGAGGTTCATACATTCTTGGTTTCGAATTCCGCCGGACCCGTGATTTCGATCAATTCCAAATCTTCCGAATGAGCAACTTCACGATGCTTCACCAAGGGCGGCTGATAGCAGCTATCGCCGGCGCGGAATTCCTTCACACCGATATCCTCATATTCAAAGCGCACCCAGCCCTTCAGCACGAAGAACATTTGGAACTTCAGATTATGGGTGTGCCATTGCCCGGTGGCATGGGTGCCCGGAATGGCGCGGATGACATGCGCGCCAAAGGCGCCGCCAGTGGCGCCATTGATGCCAAGATCACGATATTCGAAAAACGGGCGAAGCCCACGGATGAATTCGGACGTTTCGGCATGGCTGGTCGTGGTGGTGGTCATGGCGTTTTTCCTTCAAGACAATGGCAGCGCAACATGGCCAGTAAAGCCCGGGCGCGTCAGCAGCGTATCATAATAGCGGCGCAGATTGGGCAGGCTTGGGCGTTCAATCGGCAGCACATGCCAGCGATGCACCCAGCAACCAAGCGTGAGGTCAGCCAAGGTGAGGTTATCGCCACAGAGAAAGCGCTGCCCTTCAAGCTGTTTTTCAATAATGGCCCAAAGCCGGCCCGCCTCTTCGCGCGCCTTGGCTTCCGCCTTCCAATCGCGTTCCGGTTCCGGCACGCGCACATGGGTGAAGAAGATCGTCACCATTGGCGCGGTCAAGTGGCCGAGCGTCCAATCCATCCAGGTTTCCACCGCAGCCCTTTGGCGCGCATCGCGCGGGTAGATCGCGCTATCCGGTGCTTCGGTATTGCACAAAAAGCGGCAGATCGTATTGCTCTCCCAAAGCGCCCAACCGTCTTCTTCCTGCAAGGTCGGCACCAGGCCCATGGGGTTCATGGCGCGGTATGCCGGTTCCTTGGTGCGGCCAAAGGCGCCGCCGGCATCAATGCGTTCATAGGAAAGGCCGAGTTCTTCCATCAGCCACAGCACCTTCATCACATTGCTAGAACTGGTCCGGCCCCAAAGCTTGCGCATCGCTTTTCTCCCTTGTCGGTGATGAGCCTAAAGCCCCCCGCGTGATGGGTCCAGTTGCAAGCGGCGCCGTGGCGCGCAATCTGTTTCCCATGAAGCGCGCTTTGATCATTCTGGCCCTGGCCGCCGCAGCCCCGCTTTTGGCGCAAGCCAGCGAAACCTGGCTGGGACTGGCGCCGTGTGAGCTTTGTCTGTGGCAGCGCTGGCCTTACTGGATTGCGGCGGGCTTCGCGGCGCTGGCGCTGCCGCTGCCGCGTTTCGCCGGGGTGCTGTTGAGCCTGGCGGGCTTGGCCGCGCTCACTTCCGGGGTTTTGGGCGGGTTTCATCTGGGGGTGGAGCAAGGCTTCTGGCCATCTCCCTTGGCTGGCTGCAAGGCCGCCACCGCCGGCGGGGCCATGAGCATCGAGGATATGCTGAAAAGCCTTGCCCCCATCCCAAATAAGCCCTGCGACGCCCCCGCCTTTCTTATTTCCGGCCTTCCCATTTCAATGGCGGCCATGAATATGCTGTATGGTCTTGGCCTTGGGGCGCTTTCCCTCGGCCTCGCCCGGCAAGGAGCCAGAGCATGACGCAGAAAACCGCCGAATACCGCCTGCCCGGCGACCCCACGGCGCGTGAGGTCTTGGAACGCACCATCCGCGTGGACCATGCCGGCGAATATGGCGCCAAGCGCATTTATGAGGGCCAGCTAGCCGTGCTGGGCCGCACCAAATACGGCCCGCTGATTGAACATATGAAGGCGCAGGAACAGGTCCATCTGGACACATTTTCCCGCCTGATTGGGCAACGCCGCGTGCGCCCCACGGCCTTACTGCCTTTCTGGCATGTCGCAGGCTTCGCGCTGGGGGCGGCGAGCGCGCTGCTTGGCCATCGCGGCGCCATGGCCTGCACGGTCGCCGTGGAAGAAGCGATTGATGAGCATTACCGCGCCCAGGAAGACACGCTTGGTGATGATGAGGCGGAACTCCGCGCCGATATCGCCCGCTTCCGCGCCGAGGAATTGGAACATCGCGACACGGGGCTGGAGCATGAGGCGGAACAGGCGCCCGGCTATCGGCTGCTGAGTGCCGCGATCAAGACCAGCTGTAAAATCGCCATCAAAATCAGTGAGCGTGTGTGATGCGCAGCGCCGCCCTTGCCCTGCTAGGCGCTTCCTTGGCGCTGGGCTGTGCGCAGCAGGCGCTGCCGCCTGAAGCGCAGCCGGTTTCAACGGCGCCGATCCCAGATGTGACGGTGACGCAGTTTTACCCGAACAACCTGCCCGGACCGCCGGGACCGGGGGGCGTTGAGCTCCCGTATTCGATACCAACGGAAGCCACCAAGGCGGTAGCGGCGCGGCTGCCGCTGCGCGTTGGCCCTTGGGTGCGCGCCGTCGGCCCACCGGATGAAAGTGTTATCGCCCGCAATGGCCTGACCCAGCTTTTTGTTCGCTACACGATCCCAGGCAATGCAACCTGGGCGACGGTTGGGGTGAATGATCACGGCATGGTGCTGCCGGATGGCTTGGCATCACCGGCTGTCGCCGCCGGCTTCAATGCCAGCAAGGCAACGGTGCGCGCCTATGCGCCAGGCAATGTGGCGCGCATGCGCATGGTATGGATTCCCGATGCGCCTTCCCAGCGTTGCGTCAATGGGCGCAGCGTCATGCAGGGGCAGGGCCTGCTGCATGTGGCGTGTTCGACCGGTGTTGGCGGCCAGGAATTGCGCATACGTGCCACTGCCGCCTTTCGCGAAGGCGATTCAGGGCGGCTGTTTGAACTGGAAGGCGAAGTAGCGCGGTTGATTGCCGAAGTGACCCGCGCCGCCGCCGGGCTTCAGCCAAACCCGGGTGTGCGTTCCGATGGAAGGGTTTTCATTCCGCGATTCAGCGCCGAATCGGTGATGTAAGCGGGCGTCAACTGCCCCGCTGCATCAAGGCCGCCACATCGCGGTCCCGAGCATCCTCACTGCTGCCGAGGCCCTCAATCACGCCAAGCTGATCCTGTTCCGGCCTGTTCTGGCTGAGCTTGCGCTTGCCAATCAGCGTTTCAATTTCCAAGCGTAGCCCAACAATTCCTTTGAGCTGAGAGGCGATGAAGGTCTCTGGCGCATCATCCACCGCCCAGGGCTTGGCACGCGGCGCTTCGTGATGATTGGTTAGCCGTTCCACCAGCGCATGCAGCCGCGCCGCATCCTCAAACACCTCAACCGGGCCGATGGCATGCACGGCCACATAATTCCAGGTCGGCACGACCTTTCCGTGTTCCTTTTTGGAGGCATAAAAGGACGGCGAGACATAAGCCTCAGGCCCCATGAAAATCGCGCGCGCGCGGCCCGCCGCCGCAATCCCGCGCCAATGCGTATTCGCGCGGGCCAAATGGCCGTAAAGCGTGCCGTGCGCGCCTTCATCGGCCACGAATTGCAGCGGCACATGGGTGGCTTCCGGCACACCATCCGCCCCCGCGCTGACCAGGATGGCAAGACGCGCTTCGCGGATGATCGCGTGCAGGATTTCCGGGCGGTCTTCGCGAAAGGCGGGCGGGTTGTACATCCGGGTCTTCTCCAAACTTGGATTGCTGTTAGCCTGTCCTGGTTTTGGGGAAAAGTCGTATGTCTGATGAATTGATCCGCCTGAGTGCCACGGAAGCTGCTGCCAAGCTAAAGGCGGGCGATATCACGCCGCTTGACCTGATTGAGGCGGCAGAGGCGCGCATTGCCGCGGTGGATGGCGATGTGAATGCCCTGCCCACACTATGCCTGGACCGCGCGCGGGATCATGCCCGTGCACTGATGGCGGGCAAGCGGCGCGAAGCGGAAGGTGAAGCCGGCTGGCTTGGCGGCATACCAGTCTCCATCAAGGATTTGGCGGAAGTGGCCGGCGTGCGTACCACCTATGGCAGCCCGATCTTTGCCGATTACGTGCCGAAGGAAAGTCATCCCTTGGTGGAGCGCATCGAACGCAAGGGCGGCATCGTCATTGCCAAATCCAATACGCCCGAATTCGGCGCGGGTGGTTCGACCTTCAATGAGGTGTTTGGCCGCACGCGCAATCCTTGGAATACATCGCTCACCTGCGGCGGTTCCACCGGGGGTGGCGCGGTTGCCTTGGCGACAGGCCAGGTATGGCTGTCGCATGGGTCGGATCATGGGGGGTCTCTGCGCCGGCCCGCGACCTATTGTTCCGTGGTGGGGCTGCGCCCTTCGCCGGGGCGCGTGAGCCGTGGGACGGCGGATGATCTCTATTCGCCGCTTTCGGTGAATGGGCCGATGGCGCGCAATATCCCTGATCTGGCGCTGTTTTTGGACGCCATGGCGGGTTGGGATTTGGCCGATCCGATGACTTGGGAGGCGCCGGCGCGCCCCTATGTGGCGGCGGTTGCGGCAGCCGAGGCCGAGGCACCGAAGCGCATCGCCTTCACCGCACGCTTTGGCGGCGCGATTTCGATGGACCGGGAAACCGAGGAAATTTGCGCGCGCGAAGTGCGCCGCTTCGAAGCGCTTGGCGCCGTGGTGGAAGAAGCCCATCCCGAGATTGGCGATTTGAATGAGGCGTTTCTGGTGCTACGCAGCCAGCATTTCGTGGTGGACCGCGAAAAAATGCTGAAGGAGCATCGGGACAAGATCAAGCCCGACATCATCTGGCAAACCGAACGCGGCCTGCAGGAAACCACATCGCGGCTCGCTTGGGCGGAACATGAACGCCGGCGCTTCTTCATCAGCATGCGTGATTTGTTCAAGCGCTATGATGTGCTGATCACGCCAGGTGCGGCCACGCCTGCCTTTGATGTGATGCTGCGCGCACCAGAAAGCATCGGCGGTAAGAAGCTGGACAATTATATGGGGGGATCGATGATCAATGCCTTCGCCACGCTGGCGGGCTGCCCTGCCGTCGCGGTGCCTTGCGGCTTTGATCAATATGGCAGGCCGGTTGGGCTGCATATTGTCGCACCCCCGCGGCAGGATGCGCGCGCCTTGCAGGTGGCGGCTTTGTTTGAGAAAATGACTGGTCTTGACAAGCTTTTGCCCATCTCGCCACGGCCCGGAACCGTGCCACCGGCTGAGGGGGGATGATCGTGCAGCGCTGACGGGGAGGATTCAGTCTTGATCTAGCGCTGAAGCGCCATCCGCAATCAAGCCCAGTACTGCCCCCAGCCGATCCGCTTCTTCTGCCGGCTTGTCCCGCCTGATGCGTGCAATGCGCGGAAAGCGCAGCGCCACGCCCGATTTATGCCGGCTGCTGCGCTGCGCGGCATCAAATGCCACCTCCAGCACCAGCGCCTTTTCCACTTCCCGCACGGGGCCGAAGCGATCCACCGTGTGGTTACGGATCCAGCGATCAAGCCAGGCCAATTCCTCATCCGTATAGCCGGAATAGGCCTTGCCGATAGGCACCAATTCGCCGTCTTCCCGCCAGACACCGAAAGTGAAATCCGAATAGAAGCTGCTGCGCTTACCGTGCCCGCGCTGCGCATACATCAGCACTGTATCAAGCGTGAGCGGAGCGCGCTTCCATTTCCACCATTGCCCTTTGACGCGCCCGGGCAGATAGGGGCCATCGGCGCGCTTCAGCATCAGCCCTTCAATCGCCGCATCCCGCGCGCCATCACGCAAGGCCTGCAATTCGCTCATCTGCTTGAAGGCGATGATGTTGGAAAGATCCATCCGCGGCGGTTGCTGGCGCTGATACCAGGCTTCCAGCCGCGCACGACGTTCGGAAAAGGGCAGCGGGCGCAAATCCTCTGTGCCATCAAACAGAATATCGTAAAGCCTGATCGCTACCGGGTAATCGCGCTGCATCTTGGTGGTGACGGTCTTGCGGTTCAGCCTTTGCTGAACATCGGCAAAGGGAGCGACTGCGCCATCCCGCAGCACCAGCAATTCGCCGTCCAGCACGGCATGGAAATCCAGACCCGCGATGATTTCCGGGAAACTCGCGGAAATATCCTCAGCCCCCCGGCTCCAGACCCTGGCACCGCAAGGCCCCGACGTGACTTGCACGCGAATGCCATCCCATTTCCATTCCGCGCAATAGGCGGCGGGATCGAGCGCGGCGAGATCGGCTTCTTCCAAGGGATGCGCCAGCATCAGCGGCCGGAAGATGGGTGCCGCGCGCGGGTCCGGCTGCGGTGCGCGGCCCTCAAGCCAGGCGAAAAGCGGTTCATAGGGCGCGGGGATGGCGTGCCAGGCTTCCTCAATCGCCTCCACCGCCTGCCCTGACCATTCGGCGAGTGCCACACGCGCAAGCCTGGCCGAAACCCCAACCCGCAGCCCGCCCGTGAGCAGCTTGATTAGCGCGAGCCGCCCGCTGGAATCGAACGTATCGAGCCAGCCTGCGATCAGCGCCGGGACCTCGGCTTTGGGCGTAGCTTCCAACGCGGCGATAATGTCTGACAGCGCAGGCGGTGGCGCATTCACGCCAGCACGCTTCGGCCAAATCAGCGCAATGGTTTCCGCGAGATCGCCAACATAATCATAGGAAAGCCGGAACAATTCGGGGTCCACCCGCGCCATGGTAATCTCTCGCAGCATCGCAGGCTTGGCGGTGGCGAGCTTCAGGCTTTCCGTAATGGCGGCCAGGCCCAGACCACGTTCGGGGTCCGGCTGCCCGGCAAACCATTGGCCAAGAAGTGCCAGCTTGGCGTTGCGGCCAGGGGAAAACACCAGCCTTTCCAGCAATTCAGCGAAGGCGGGCAGGCTCATGAGTCCTCCTCACGCGGCCGCTTCCTCATCTTCCTCACCGCGCCCAATCAGGTTCAAGGCCCGCCCCCTGATGCCTTGCAGCCCTAGCGCATGGATAAGCGCATCTTCGCGGCCATGCGTCACCCAAACTTCCTGCGCGCCGGTCTCGGTGCAAGTTTCCAGCAGCTCATCCCAATCGGCGTGATCGGAAATCACCAGCGGCAATTCCACACCGCCCTGGCGCGCGCGTTGCCGCACGCCCATCCAGCCAGAGGCATTGGCGACCACAGGCTCCGCGAGTCTCCGCGCCCAACGATCGGCAATGGCGGAAGGCGGCGCCAGCACAATCGCGCCTTTCAGCGCATCCTTGCGTGCGGCCGTTGCGGGCAGTAGCGGGCCAAGCCCCACGCCCAATTCCTCATAAACCGCGCAAAGCCCCTGCTGCGCGCCATGCAAATGGATGGGCTGGTCATAGCCCGCGTGCCGCAACATGCGGATCAGGCGTTGGCATTTGCCAAGCGCATAGCAGCCAATCACATGCGTGCGTTCGGGGAACAATGCTGCTGATCGCAACAACCGCGCAATCTCCCCCATTGCATCCGGGTGGCGAAACACGGGCAAAGCGAAGGTTGCTTCCGTGATGAAGACATCGCAGCGTTCAACCTCAAAAGCTGCGCAGCTTGGATCGGCGCGACGCTTGTAATCGCCCGAGACCACCACGCGGCTGCCCTGCCATTCCAGCGCGATCTGCGCCGAGCCCAGCACATGCCCAGCCGGCCGCAGCCAGACCTTCACGCCATTGATCGCAATCACTTCCCCATAGCGCAGCGCCTGTTGCGTGGCCCCCGCACGGCCTTCGCCAAGCCGCGCGGTCATAATCGCGAGTGTCTCCGGCGTGGCCAGCACCGCCGCATGACCGGGGCGCGCGTGATCCGAATGGCCATGGCTGATCATGGCGCGATCCACGGCGCGGAGCGGGTCAATGAAAAACCCACCCGGTTCGCAGAATAGCCCGGCTTGGGTCACTTTCAGCCAGGTCTCGGGATGGGGGGCGGTTGTGAGGGCCATGCGGTTCCGGTCTTGCCTCAGGGGCGAGTCACGCCATAGATAGCGCCAAATGCGAACATTACCAGAACCTTTTGCCGGCTGGTTTGCGGCGCGTGGCTGGCAGCCGCGGGCGCACCAGCTTGATGTTTTGGCGGCGGTGGCGGGCGGTGATCACGCACTGCTGGTGGCACCCACCGGTGGGGGCAAGACTTTGGCCGGTTTCCTGCCGACATTATTGGATTTGGCCGCCGCACATCGGGAAGGCTTGCACACGGTTTATATCTCGCCGCTCAAGGCCTTGGCGGTGGATATTGCGCGCAATCTGATGGCGCCGATTGCCGATATGGCGATGCCCATTCGCGTTGAAACTCGCACGGGTGACACACCCGCTAATCGCCGCGCGCGGCAGCGCGCCACCCCGCCGCATATCCTACTGACCACGCCGGAAAGCCTCACGCTTTTGCTCTCACTGCCCGATGCGCAGGAGATTTTCGCGGGCCTCGGTGGCATCATCATTGATGAAATCCACGCTTTGGCCGGCACCAAGCGCGGCGATCAATTGGCGCTGTGCCTGTCTCGTTTGGCGGTGCTGGCGCCAGGAGCCAAGCGCATCGGGCTTTCCGCAACCGTCGCCGTGCCTGATGCCTTGCGCGCCTGGCTGGCGCCGGATGCGCAAGCGGCGTCTGTTCGGCTGATCACGGCGGAAGGCGGCGCCGCCCCGGTATTCGATTTGCAATTGCCCGAAGGCCATTTGCCCTGGGGTGGGCATATGGGGCTGGCTTCCATGCCGGAAGTCTATCGCCGCATTGAAGCCGCGCGGGTCACGATTGTCTTCGTCAATACCCGCGCCCAGGCAGAGCTTTGCTTCGCAGCACTTTGGCGGCTGAATGAGGCAGCGCTGCCGATCGCACTACATCACGGCAGCCTTGAAATTGAACAGCGCCGCAAAGTGGAAGCGGCCATGGCGGCGGGCAAGCTGCGCGCGGTGGTTGCCACCGCCTCACTCGATCTCGGCATTGATTGGGGGGATGTGGATCAGGTGATCCAGATTGGCGCACCCAAAGGTGTCGCGCGGCTATTGCAGCGTGTGGGCCGCGCCAATCACCGGATGGATGAGCCCTCTCACGCCGTGCTGGTCCCGGCCAATCGGTTTGAGGTGATTGAATGCGTGGCCGCGATGGAAGCCGTGGCGGCGGGCGAATTGGATGGCGACCCACCACGCCCTGGTGGCTTGGATGTGCTGGCGCAGCATGTGCTGGCCATGGCCTGCCACGCGCCTTTTCATCCGGATGCGCTTTATGCCGAGGTGATCCGTGCCGCGCCCTATGCCGCACTCACGCGGCGCGATTTCGATGATGTGGTCCGCTTTGTGGAAGATGGCGGCTATGCGCTGGCGGCTTATGAGCGTTTCAGCCGCCTGTTTCGTGACTCCGAAGGCCTGCTGCATGTCCGCGATACGCGCGTGGCGCGGCAATTGCGCATGAATCTCGGCACCATTGTCGAAACCCCCATGATCAAGGTGCGGTTTCGTGGCGGCGGCACTTTGGGGGAGGTGGAGGAATGGTTCGTCTCCACCCTCACGGCCGGCGATTGTTTTTTGTTTGCGGGCCAGGTGGTGCGGTATGAAAGACTTGACCCGGCCGCGGTGATTGTCAGCCCCGGCGGTGGCGATGAACCGCGCGTGCCGGTTTATGCCGGTAGCCGCATGCCACTGACCAGCTGGCTCGCCGCGCGGGTGCGCGCGATTTTGCACGATCCTTCGCGCTGGGCGCATTTGCCGGAACCGGTGCAGGAATGGCTCCGGCTACAAAGCCTGCGGAGCGAATTGCCGCCATCCGATGGCTTGCTGATTGAAACCTTCCCGCGTGGCGGGCGCTGGTTCCTGGTGGCCTATACGTTTGAAGGGCGGCTTGCGCATCAAACGCTTGGGCTTTTGGTGACGAAGCGCATGGAACGGCTTGGTATGGGGCCGCTTGGTTATGTGGGCACGGATTATGTGCTGGCGATCTGGTCCGCCTTTGAACCGACTGGCGTGGAAAGGCTGTTCGCTGAAGATATTCTGGGCGATGAGATGGAAGAATGGCTCGCGGAATCTTCCATGCTGCGGCGCAGCTTTCGCAACATCGCGACCATTGCCGGGCTCATTGAAAAGCATCATCCAGGCGCGGAAAAATCAGGCCGGCACATGACCATGAATGCGGATTTGATTTATGATGTGCTGCGCCGGCATGAACCGGATCACATCCTGCTGCGCGCCACACGCGCGGAAGCCGCACAGGGGCTGACGGATGTGGCGCGTATCGCTTCCCTTCTTGCGCGCATTCAGGGGCGCATCACGCATCGCGCGCTTTCGCGTGTTTCACCTCTTGCTGTGCCAGCGCTGATCGAAGAAGGCCGCGAATGGGTGGCGGGCGGGGCTGAGGATGCGTTGCTGGCGGAAGCCGCCGCCTTGGTTGCTGAGGCCACCGATGGCGCGGAAGAATTTGGCGAAACGCTCGCCGACATGACGGATGGCATCATCACGCGCGGTGCCTCAGCGCGGCCAAAACCGCGTGAGGCGCGGAGGTCGCGCTTCATCCGTAATGCACCGAGGCGCGCCTCATGAACGCCGCACCGCTGCATTTGGGGGCAGAGCGAATGATGCTCGACCCTGCCGGCGTGCTGCATTGGCCGGCGCAGAAGCTGCTTTGCGTTGCAGATTTGCATCTGGAGAAAGGGAGCGCTTTTGCGCGCGCGGGATATTTCCTGCCGCCTTATGATACGCGCGAAACGCTCGCGCGCTTGGCGCTACTGATCCGGCGCTATGGCCCGAAGCGCTTGGTGTTTCTGGGCGATAGTTTCCATGACGCTAATGGCGCAGCCCGGCTTGGCGCGGAGGATCGCGCGGCGCTGCTGCGGTTGCTGGATGGGCTTGAACCCATCTGGGTGCTGGGCAATCACGACCCCGCGCCGCCTTGTGATCTGCCCGGTGAGGCTTTTGCCGAATGGCGCCAGGGCCCCATCACGTTCCGGCATATCCCAAGCCCCTTTTCGCGACAGGCGCCGCCGGAAATCGCCGGTCATTTTCACCCCAAGGCCACAGCGCCCACACGGGCGGGCGGGATTTCGCGTCCCTGCTTTGTGGCCAATCCGCGCCGTGTGATCATGCCCGCCTTTGGCGCCTTCACCGGCGGGCTTTGCGTGACCGATCCCGCCATTGCAAGGCTTTTTCCGCTGGGTGGGCGTGCCTTTCTGCTGGGGGAGGAACGGCTTTATTCCTTTCCCTTGGCCGCCAGGACCCTTCCCGTTCACATGCGTTCACCGGAAGCGTCCTAATTTTTGTTTGATCGCATTTTCCGAGCCGCCAAGTGATTCCACTTGGCTAGAAAATGCTTCGGCCGGGGCCATGGCGCACCGCCGCAACAGGGGCCATGATGGGGGCCGGAGGAACCAGCCATGCCCGATGCCCTGCCCACTGCCGAAAAACCGGCACTTGATGCCAAGGCCATTGCCGAACTGGCCCGCCAGCTTGGCGAATTGCTGAAGCTGCGCACCTTTCCCATCGGCATGAAGCTGTTTGATGACGCCGAGGAAATGGCGAAAATCCCCGGGCTTCGTCGCCCGACGGAAGGCAAGAAATTCTCCACCTGCCAATTGGTGACCCATGCGCGCATCGCGGGTTTCACGCTTGGCATTACGGAAGAAAATGTGCCGGGCTTTAGCAATTGCGGCGGCGTGATTGGGCTGAATGAGCCCTCAGAACTATACCTGTCGGGCCGCAAATTCGAAGGGGTGTGGTTTGAAAACCGCGAAGCGGGGCGCTTGCATCAGGCACAAATGCCGCGCGTGCCGGCGCGCTATAAGGGGCTGGTGGTAGCGCCCTTGCGTTCCGCCCGGCTGGACCCGCCGGATATCTGCCTGTTCTACGCCAATCCCGCGCAAATGATCCTGTTCATCAACGGGCTGCAATGGAAGAACTATAAGCGCTATGATTTCTCCATCACTGGCGAAAGCGCCTGCGCCGATTCCTGGGGCCGCGCTTTGCGTGATAAAACCGTCTGCCTTTCCATCCCCTGCTATGCGGAACGCCGCTATGGTGGTGTGGCGGATGATGAGATGCTGATGGCCTGCCCGCCCGAAGATTTGGCGCGTGCCGTGGAAGGCTTGCTCGGCCTTTCCAAGGCTGGCTTGCGTTATCCCATCATGCCCTATGGCCCGCAGGCTGATCCAGCGGATGGCATGGCGAAATCCTATGCGGGGAAAAGCTAACCCCGCTTCGCCCGCTGCATGAAGAAGGCGAGCGGCACACTAAGCGCCGCCGTCACCGCCATCAGATAAAACGCATTCACATAGCCGATCATGGCGGCCTGGCGCTGGATTTCGCCGGCCAAGCGGAACAGCCCAGACGCGCTTTCCAGATCCCAGCTTGCCGGAAAGCTCGGCAGGAACAGCAGCTTGTTATAGGGCGTCACGAATTCGCCAAGCCGCGCGTAGTTTTCGCTGCTTGAACGGATCAGCATCATCACCGCGATGGAAATGAACAGGCTCGATCCAAAATTGCGCATCAGCGTGAAAATGGCTGAACCTTCTGTCACTTGATGCGCGGGCAGCGTTGAAAACGCCATCACGGTCATGGGCGTAAAGGCAATGGATTGGCCAAAACCTTGCAGCAGATGCGCCCAGAAGATTTGGCTCTCTGTCACATTGATATCGAATTGCGCCATCCAGAAACCGGAGGCAGCCTGAAAGAATAGCCCAAGCCCAATGGTGAAACGCGGCGCCCAGCGGGTTAGTTGCACCACCACCAGGAACGCCACCCAATTCCCCATCCCGCGCGCTGCGATCAGGATACTCACCGCATTATCCGGATAGCCGCGCAGATCATGCAGCATGGTCGGGAATAGCGTCAGGCTGGTGAAGGCCAGCATCCCCATGACAAAGGCGATGGCGGTGCCGATGGCAAAATTGCGGTCCAGGAACAAACGCGGATTAAGAAAAGGCGCCGATGCTGTCAGGCAATGTGCGACGAAGATATAGAAGCTGATGGCGCCAATCACGGCGCAGGCAATCATTTCCGGCGCTTCGAACCAATCCAGCCTTTGGCCGCGATCCAGGATCAACTGGATGCAGATGATGGCGATGGAAAGCGCCAGAAAGCCCGTCCAGTCAAAGGAAACGGGCTTGCGTTCGGTCCTATCGGATAAAGCGAACCAAATGCAGACCAAGGTGGCGATGCCTGGCGGCACAATCATGAAAAACGCCGCCCGCCAATTCCAAGCCTCGGTCGCCATGGCGCCCAGGATCGGGCCCAGCACGGGGCCAAACACCGCGCCCACGCCCCAGATCACAATCGCGGTCGGTTGCAAATGTCGTGGGAAGGACGCCAGCAATATCGCCTGCCCCATGGGCATGATCGGCGCACCAAAAGCACCCTGACCAATCCGCGCCAGGATCAGCGTATCAAGGCTGGTCGCCAAGCCGCAGAGCAAAGAACAGATGGTGAAGCCAAGCACCGTCCCGAACATCAGATTGCGCCAGCCAAGCCGGCTCGCGAGCCATCCTGTGACCGGCGTGGCCACCGCCGTCGCCACAAGATTGAGTGTAATGACCCAGGAGATTTCATCCTGCGTGGCCGAAAGCGCACCCCGCATATCCGGCAGCACCAGATTGGCCAGCGTGATGGTCATGCCGAATAGCAGATTGGCCAATTGCACCATCAGCAGGATCAGCCATTGCCGGCCGCTGATGCTGAATATGCCCCCCTGCGGCGCTGCCCCGCTCATGCCCGTCCCGGTTTCCCCATAGGGAAAGCCTAGGCTGGATTGGGCGCGGCCGTCACCCAGGAACTGGGCAGGTCAGGTCAGGCGGTGATCAGGCGGCGGCGGATGCGCCCGGAAATCCAATCAATTGCGGCGACGGTGATGATCATCAGGATGATGATGAAGGCCACCTCATCCCAATGGCGCACGCGAATGCGCTCGGCGATTTGCAGCCCAATCCCGCCCGCGCCCACCACGCCCAGGATGGAAGCGGAACGCGTATTGCTCTCAAAGAAATAGAGCGCCTGGGCCAGCATGACGGGTGCGACCTGCGGCAGAATCCCGAAACGGATACCAAGCAGGCGCCCGGCGCCGGCGGCTGTCACACCCTCTGCCTGGCGCTTTTCGGCGTTTTCGATGGCTTCCGCATAAAGCTTCGACAGGATCCCGATGTCTGAGACAAAAATCGCGAGCACCCCGGCCAGTGGCCCAAGCCCCACCGCGCGCACAAAAGCCAGCGCCCAGATCAATTGATCCACACCGCGCATGCCATCCAGCACGCGGCGGAAGGAAAAGCGCAGCAGTGTCACCGTCACCACATTGCGCGCCCCCATGAAGCCCAGCGGAATGGCGACAATGGCGGCCAGGAAAGTGCCGAGGAACGCCATGGCGACACTCTCCGCCATGCCCTTCATGATCTCGACCCAAAGCTCCCCGGGGGAGGGTGGGATCATCAGCACAAGAATCTTACCAAGCCCGCTTAGGCCATTCCAAAGCCGTGTCGGCGAGAAATCAAAATACCAGAGCGTGCCGACGAACCAAACCAGGAACAGCGCCAGGCCCAGAAAGCGCAGGCCGCGTTGCATAGGCCCTGGCCCGAAGGCGGCCGGCATGCGCGCACGCCAAGTCGTGATGCTGCTCTCACTCATCGCGCAGCCTCCAGCCGGCCAATCGCGGCGTGGCGCAGCTTTTCGGATAGCAAGTCAACAATGACGACAGTCAGGATGATCAGCAGGATAATGGCGCTGATTTCCTCATAATAATTGAAGGAGATCACCTTATAGAGCTCCTCAC